>JALEGE010000065.1 GCA_022760335.1 Hyphomonadaceae bacterium | reverse complement strand
CGTCCTGAGACCTGAGAATGCGGCCCATTATGGCGAGGATGATCTTTGCATGCTGGCGGCTCTCTATGCGGCGGGCATTGTGAAGAACCACCCCTTCCTGGACGGAAACAAGCGTACAGGCTGGATCGCATGCGAACTTTTCCTGATGGCCAATGATATTCGCGTGACGGCGAACAATGCTGAAGGGCTGGCGGCGACGATGATGCTCGCCGCCGGGGAGTTGAGCGAAGAGCAGTTCGCCGACTGGCTGCGCGAGATGACGGAGGCGATCTAGGAGATCCCGATCCGCCATAGTCCTCATCCTGACTAGAGAAGGCCGTGAGACATGGTCTTCCCCCGCCTGAGGGGGAAGTGGCCCGCGAATGCGGGTCGAAGGGGGCATGCAGCCGTCGGGGATTTCAAGCCGCCGTTCGGCCTATTAGACACCGCTGCCCCCTCCGCCCTACGGGCACCTCCCCGCGGGCGGGGGAGGATGAAACCCTTATCGACCAGACGCCCCATGGTTCGTCTCCGCTCACCATGAGACTGTATTGGAGCTGCGGGAGATGACGCAGGCGGTTTAACCCGCACTCAAGGCCACTTCACCACCGGCGGCATACTCGACAGGATGCTCGTGACATTCCCGCCGGTCTTCAGGCCGAAGGTCGTGCCGCGGTCGTAGAGCAGGTTGAACTCGACATAGCGTCCGCGGCGGACCAGCTGTTCCTCGCGCTCTTCCTCGCTCCAGCTTTCGGCCATGCGCCGGCGGGCGATTTCGGGGTATATCTCGGCAAAGGCGCGCCCGACATGTTGGGTGAAGGCGAAATCGGCCTCCCAGTCGCCGGAGTTCAGCCGGTCATAGAAAATCCCGCCAATCCCGCGCGGCTCGTCACGGTGGGGCAGGAAGAAATACTCGTCGCACCAGTCCTTGTAGCGTGGATAATCGGCGACAGCATGCGCCTCACAAGCGGTTTTCATGGCGCCGTGGAAATCCATCGCATCAGGGAAATCCTGCTCGCGCTGATAGGCGAGTAGGGGCGTAAGGTCCGCCCCGCCGCCGAACCAACTGGTCGAGGTGACAATCATGCGCGTGTTCATATGCACCGCCGGCACGCGGGGATTGTGCAGATGGGCGATCAGCGAAATGCCCGAGGCCCAGAACCGCCCGTCATTCTCCTCCGCGCCTGGAATATTCGCGCGGAAGGCTTCGGAAAACTCGCCATGGACCGTGGAGACATGCACGCCGACCTTCTCGAAGAATCGCCCGCTCATCAGCGCCATGGTGCCGCCGCCAAGATCTTCGCTGCCATCCCCGCGCTTCCAGGGGATGCGCTCAAACCGGCCAGGCGCACCGGCATACAGCGGGCGGTCCGCGCCATCCTCCAGGGCCTCAAAATCGGCGATGATCCGGTCCTGTAGGCTTTCAAACCAGGCGCGGGCGCTTGCCTTGCGGGATTCCAGTTCGGCCTCAGTCGGGGCGGGATGGCTCATGAATCGGCCTCTTGTCTGCAGGTTCCGGGCCTCCTGGCCCTGGAATCACTGTAATTCCACTGCGGCAAATCCGGGTTTGCGTCGTTGCGCCGCAAGGATTTCGCCAAGACTTCGTGTATGCGAGAGCTAAACAGGCATCAAGCGGATGGAGCTTGCCTTGAGCGACACCTCACTCGACCCCCATGAAGGCGCCGTTGACGAAGAACGCCGCGACTTCATTCACATTGCCGCCATCATGGCGACGCTAGGCGGCGTTGGCGCCGTGGCCTGGCCATTCGTCGACCAGATGAACCCGGCCGGCGACACCAAGGCGGCCTCCAGCCTGGATGTGGATATTTCCAAGGTTCCGCTGGGCGGTGAGATCCGCGTGCTGATCGGC
This sequence comes from Hyphomonadaceae bacterium, assembly GCA_022760335.1. GTDB lineage: Bacteria > Pseudomonadota > Alphaproteobacteria > Caulobacterales > Hyphomonadaceae > UBA5336. Next base: position 16,346 of record JALEGE010000065.1, on the reverse strand, counting down.
GGCAAGCCCTTCTTTGTGCGTCACCGCACCCCGGCGGAAATCGCGTCGGCAGAGAATGTGCGCCTGGACAGCCTGCCGGATCCGGAAACCGATGATGAGCGCCTCGCGCCCACGCCGAGCGGTGAGCTGAACCCGGCCATCCTGGTGACGTCTGGCGCCTGTACACACCTTGGCTGCGTGCCCGTCGGCCCGGCCCAGGGCAATACGGGCGATTATGGCGGCTGGTACTGCCCCTGCCATGGCTCGCACTATGATACGTCTGGCCGCATCCGTAAGGGGCCTGCGCCGTCCAATCTTCCTGTGCCGGACTATCGCTATGTGTCCGACACCGTGATCAACATCTCGCTCTAGGAAAGGATTGCTCCATGAGTGGTCACCCGTCGACCTATGAGCCGAAGACCGGCATTGAAAAATGGATCGATGCGCGCCTGCCTGTGCCGCGCTTGGTCTATGACAGTTTCGTCGATTTCCCGACGCCAAAGAACCTGAACTACTGGTACACCTTCGGCGGCGTCCTCGCGATTTTCCTGGCCATCCAGATCGCCACGGGCGTGGTGCTGGCGATGCACTATACCGCGAATGTGGATGACGCGTTCGCCTCAGTTGAGCGCATCATGCGCGATGTGCCCTATGGCTGGATGCTGCGCTATCTGCACGCAAATGGTGCAAGCTTCTTCTTCCTGGCGGTGTATATCCACATGTTCCGCGGGCTCTATTACGGCTCCTACAAGGCGCCGCGCGAAGTGTTGTGGATCCTCGGCTGCCTGATCTTCTTCCTGATGATCGCCACGGCCTTCCTCGGCTATATGCTCCCTTGGGGGCAGATGTCCCTGCACGGCGCGAACGTCATCGTGAACCTGTTTGGCGCCATCCCGATTGTGGGTGAGGGCATCAAGACCTGGCTGCTCGGCGGGCCGTCCATCGGCAACCAGACGCTGCAGCGCTTCTTCTCGCTGCACTATCTCTTGCCATTCGTGCTGGCTGGTCTCGTAATCCTGCACATCTGGGCGCTGCACGTGCCGGGCAACAACAACCCGACCGGTGTGGAAGTGAAGGATGTGAAGAAGGACACCGTGCCGTTCCATCCCTATTACACGGTGAAGGATGGCTTCGCGATCGTGGTCTATCTCATGGTCTATGTCGCCTTCGCCTTCTTCCTGCCGAACGTGCTGGGCCATGCCGACAACTATATCGAGGCCAACCCGCTGGTGACGCCGTCCCACATCGTGCCGGAATGGTATATGTTGCCATTCTACGCCATCCTGCGCGCCATCACTTTCGATATCGGCCCGATCCCGGCCAAGCTGCTGGGCGTCATCGCCATGTTCGCAGCCATTGCCGTGCTGTTCGTCATTCCCTGGCTCGACACCAGCCGTGTGAAGTCCATGCGCTATCGCCCCGTAGCGCGCCAGTTCTTCTACGGTTTCGTTGTGGCGGGTCTTTTGCTGGGCGTATGCGGTGCATCCAACCCGGATGACCCAGTGATCCCGCTTGGCCCTGACACATTGGTCGTGGGCTATACCGATGGTCAGCTGGCAGCCTCGCGCAGCTTTGAGGAATATGAAGAGGCAGCCGAGTTCCTGAACGGTCTGCCGGAAGCGGCGGGGGCATCCATGGCGGTGCAGAAGGGCGCAGCTTTCACTTACAAGCATCTGTCGCAAATCCTCACCATCTACTACTTCGCCTACTTCCTGGTGATCCTTCCGCTCCTCGGCCTGCGTGAGCGGCCCAAGGACGAGCCGGAATCGATCCACAAGGCGGTGCTCGCCACCTCGCACAAGAGCGACCCCGCGGTCGTGGCCGCGGAATAGGAGCCAAAGCGATGAAACGCATTCTGAACTCTCTTGCTGCCGGCCTTGCCGCGATCATGCTTGCTGGATCAGCCCATGCCGCCGGTGGGGCGGAACATCCCCATGGTCCCGAAGAAGGCTTCCCGCATGAAGGCGTCTTTGGCCGCTTCGAGATGGACAGCGTCCAGCGCGGCTATCAGGTCTACCGGGAGGTCTGTTCGTCCTGTCACGGCATGAAGCTCTTGCATTACCGCAATCTCGGTGAGCCGGGTGGCCCTTTCTATGACCCGAACTATCCCAACGCCAATGACAATCCGCTGGTGAAGGAATTTGCCGCCCAGGACACGATCACCGATGCGACGCCGGACGAGTTCGGCGATCCGGTGCAGCGCCCGGCGCGCCCGTCCGACCAATTCAAGTCGCCTTATGCGAATGAACAGCAGGCACGCGCGGCCAATGGCGGCGCCTTGCCGCCGGACTTTTCGGTCATCACCAAGGCCCGTCATGGTGGTGCGAACTATATTTACAGCCTGATCACCGGCTATCCGTCCTGGGATGTCATGGGCGATGGCGAGATTGAGTTCGGAGAGGAGTACAGTGTCCATGAGGGTGACGAGCATGGCCTGCATGGCACGCTGATCCAGCCGCAGGGGCAGTATTACAATCCCTATATGGCCGGCGACACCACGCCTCAATGGGAAGGTGATCCCCGGCACGCACCGCCCGGTGGCTTCCTCGCCATGCCGCCGCAATTGTCGGATGGCCAGGTCGAGTATCTCGATGGCACTGAGGCCACGGTGGAGCAGATGGCTTATGATGTAGCCCAGTTCCTGGCCTGGGCCGGAGAGCCCAAGCAGACCAACCGCAAGAAAGCCGGCGTTGCCGTGCTGATCTATCTGGCGCTCTTGGCTGGTGTACTCTGGCTTTCCTACAAGCGCATCTGGCGCAACGTGGCGCATTAGGATTTGCGCCTGAGTTGAATTGAAAAGGCCGCCTTTTGGGGCGGCCTTTTTGTATCGTGCTGCTGATGATTTGATCCTATCTCAAGCCTCATGGTGAGCGGAGACGAACCATGGGGCGGGAGGCTTGCTTGCTTGTCTCCGTATCGCTTCGCTCACATGAGACGCGCTCAAGGCTGTTGATCTGGACCACCGCCTTGAGCGCGATCCATGTGAGGGCAAAGCCCGATACGGGATCAAACAAGAAGCCTCCCCGCCCTCGTCCTTCGTCTCCGCTCAGGATGAGGGCTCTAGTGGATTTAGGCTGGGCTAAAGGTCGCCCTCCAGGCGCACTTCCACGTCGAGATCTTCCAGCTTCTTTTCCAGCGCCGCGCGCATATCCGCGACGGCCTGGTTATAGACCGCCGGCGCAAGTGTCCCGAGCATCAGCTCGATGATCTCTCCAGCGCGGAAGGCGCTGAGCTCCTCGTCGAATTCGGTCGCAAAAAGGCTCTGCAAATGGCCGATCAGGGCTTCGCGCCGGTCGTCTGAAAGCGTCAGGGCCATGGGCCCTTACTCCGTCTCCGCCAGCTTTGCCTCAAGCGCGGCGATGCGCTTTTCCTGCGCGATGGTGTGGAGCATCAATTCCTCCACCTTTTCCAGAAGCGCGGCATTCATGGCGTTCAGGTCCACGCCATCGCGCTGCATCTCCGCCGCACTCTGTACGCCCGGCAGGTGGCCGCGCGCGGCGATGAAAGCTTCGACATCAGACAGTGGCTTCAGCGTATAGCCCGGCGCGAAGACATGATCGGCGGTCGCCACATGCTTGCCCTTGATGCGGATGACGCCATCGCCTGCATCCAGATGGATCACCGTGTCACCATCCTTGTCCTTCAGCGCGATGTCGCCGGCCGCACCTTCGCCACCAGCATAGATATTGGCGCGCCCGCCATCGATATGCATGCGCATCAGCCCGTCATCGGAGAACAGGGCGATATCGCCATTCGAGCCGCCGCCGCCGACGCGGATATTGCCGTCTCCACCATCGAAGAACAGGGTCTGAGCATCCTGGCCATTTTGTAGCGCGATATCGCCGGAGGCACCGCCGCCGCCCATCATCAGGTTCGCCGTGCCGCCATCGAGGTGTACGGTGGAGACGCCATCTGTATTCTTCAGGGTGAGATCGCCACCAGCGCCTTCGCCGCCCATATAGATATTGGCCGCGCCGCCATCGACATGGATGCGCAGCTTTCCGTCATCGGAATACATGCCGATATCGCCATTATGGCCATGCCCGCCCAGGCGCAGATTGGCGTCGCCGCCATCCAGGTGCACCGTGTCGTCGCCCTTATCATCGCGCAGGATGATGTCGCCTTCCGCGCCATGTCCGCCAAGCGCGAGATTGGCCGTGTCGCCATTCAGCACGCCGGTTTCCTTGCCGGCTTCATTGCGGATATCGATTTTGGTGATGTGGTCTGTCATGGCGCGTGCTCCTTGCGGTTGCTTTCCCCAAGGAAAGTCTAAGCTTGCGTCTGGGCTTTGTCTCCCCGCGCCATGCGAAACTTTGATGATGGCGAGGAGCCTCTTTCAGCCTCATGGTGAGCGGAGACGAACCATGGGGCGAGAGCTTGGAGTACCGCTCTCCCATCTCCCGCCCTCGTCCTTCGTCTCCGCTCAGGATGAGGGCTATACCGAGGACGGTTGAAAACAATCACGGCTCAGTGCCCGGCGAAATCCATCAGCGCGAGCACGTCAATGCCCTGAGCGCGCAGGCGATCTGCACCTCCAAGCTCCGGCAAGTTCACCAGGAAAGTGGCTGCAACGATCTCCGCCCCGCCGCGGCGTAGAAGTTTTGCGCCGGCCTCGGCCGTACCGCCTGTGGCGATGAGATCATCGACCAGCAGGACACGCTCGCCAGGTTTTACGCCATCGACATGCATGTGCAGCGCGTCTGAGCCATATTCCAGATCATAGCTTTCCATATGCGTCTCGAAGGGCAGCTTGCCGGGCTTGCGCAGGGGTACAAAGCCCGCGCCCAGTTCAACCGCAATGGCACCGCCGAGGATAAAGCCGCGTGCATCAATGCCGGCGACACGGCTGATCATGCTGGACCTGTAAGGATCGCTCATTTGCCGAACGGCCTCGGCCAAGGCGCCAGCATCACCGAGCAGGGTGGAGACATCGCGGAACATGATGCCCGGCTTGGGATAGTCGGGTATGGTGCGGATCGTGGCTTTCAGGTCCATGTCCGCGCGCCGCTAACCAACGACGACCTGTTCGCCATCGCCGACAGGATGCGGCAGGGTTTCGGCCAGTTTTACCGGAGCGGCTTTCTTGCTCGTGCTCTTGCTGTTTTTCTTGCTGCGTTTCCACATCGGCGCATTTCGGTCGGCTTTGCGGTCATAGCGCATGGAATAGTATTCGTGCGCAGTGTGGGTGAGCGGGCGTGGGGTTAGCCGCATGCCATAGGTGCGCAGGCGCTCGACCACCTCATCTCGCAAATGCATGTCCGGGAAGACATTCCAGACCATGCCGTGGCCGATCATCCACTGGCGCACGCGCCAGGTGCGCGTCATCGGCGCATTGGCAGGTTTGGCCCCGCCATGCTCTTCCCACAGATACAAGGTCGTGATGGCGTCAATCACCGCATCAATGGCGGCCGGCGTCACAGCGCTGAGATCCTCACCCGCCTGGGCGGCATGAATCAGGTCATTCTTGCGTGATTGCAGGGTTTGATAGGTTGCGCCGATAATCGAAAGCGCATTGCGGTTGCCCGGCACACCCAGAGAATAGACCGCATCAAGCTGAGGATGGCGCACCACCATCAGTTCGCCGCCAGCCACAGGCTCGTCATGGGTGATCGCCGAAAGCTCCGCCATAAAGCGCAGCAAGATCAGGCGCAGCTCATGACCGACCCCTTCCAGGGTCTGCACTTCGACCAGTTTACGGTCGTTGCGATCTCGCCAGAGAATGAGCGAGATCGAGAGACCTGCAATGGCCAGAAGGAGCAGTGCACCTGTCTGGAACTCTACGGAAAACATGCGTCCCTCCCTGAGGATACATGATCATCTAGCAAAACCCTTGCCGGACGTCGATTACTCACCTGTCAGAATACGTCCTGCAACCGCGTCCAGCTTGCTCACTAAAGCCGGATCACGTTTATCAGGTGCGGTAATCAATGCAAAATCAAGGCAGGTTTCTATACCCTGCGGCGAAGCTGTGCGCGCAACCCCGCTCAGTGCCTCACAAAGATGCAACACTGCCTTGCGGGCATGATCGGCGTTCTGGCGCATGATTTCCAGCACATTGGTCACCGTGACATGCGCTTCTTCCTCATGCCAGCAGTCATAATCGGTTACCATGCCGAATGTGGCATAGGGCAATTCGGCCTCGCGGGCGAGCTTGGCCTCGGGGGCGTTGGTCATGCCGATGACATCGCAGCCCCAGCTGCGATAGAGCTGGCTTTCCGCATAGGTGGAAAATTGCGGGCCTTCCATGGTGAGATAGGTGCCGCCGCGATGCACGCGCGCCCCAGTGGCGGCAATAGCATCCGCGCCGAGGGCTGAAAGCCGCTCGCACACGGGATGGGCCATGGAAACATGCGCCACCATGCCGGCGCCGAAAAAGCTTTTCTCACGCGCAAAGGTGCGGTCGATGAACTGATCCACGGCCACGAAATCGCCAGGCACATATTGCTGCTGCAGCGATCCACAGGCCGAGAAGGAGACAATATCGGTCACCCCGGCGCGCTTGAGGGCATCGATATTGGCGCGATAGGGCACGTCTGTGGGGGAAAGGCGATGGCCCTGGCCATGGCGCGGCAGGAAGATCAACTCAACCTCGCCGAGACGGCCGCGGCGCAGCACATCGGAGGGGTCCCCCCAGGGGGTGTGCACCGTCTGCTCGCGCGCATCTTCCAGGCCGGGAATGTCATACAGGCCCGATCCGCCCAGGATGCCCAGCACCCACTTGTCCATGATTCACCCTTGATTAACCTGGTAACACCTTAGCCCGATGGGCCAAAATGAGACGGTGATCAAGGGGGGCTACCTTGGGCCAGCTTGGATTTGGACGGAACCACAAGATCCGCGAATCCCCGCGAAAGCGGGGATCCATGGACGAAAGACCCATCCAGGCGCTCCCGGTTGAGAGAATGGTCCATGGACACCTGCCTTCGCAGGTGTCTGCGGAGAGAGAGAGGGGAGTTTTTGAAATCTAAAGTGCTTTAACACGAGTGTGATTGGTGTGTGTTCGGGCCGTGGCTTAATTTGCCAGCATGAAACTGAACCCTGTCTCCTTGTTTTCGCGCCGCCGTGCCTTGATGCTTGGCGGAGCCGGCCTGCTGGTGGCCTGCAATGTCGGCTCTCAGGCGGAGGACATGCCGCCTCAGCCTGTCTCTGATCTCGATCCAGATACCACGGATTGGCGTGCACTCACGGAAGAGGACTGGCGTGCGCGGCTCTCGCCGGCGGCCTTTGCTGTGCTGCGCCAGGAAGACACTGAGCGCGCCTTCACCTCGCCGCTGAATGATGAAAAACGCGACGGGATCTTTCACTGCGCGGGCTGCGATCTCCCGCTCTTCGATGCGGCGATGAAGTATGACAGCGGCACAGGCTGGCCGAGCTTCTGGGACCATCTGCCCGGCGCGCTGGACACCAAGCCAGATAACAAACTCTGGATGCGGCGCACCGAATATCACTGCATCCGCTGCAAGGGCCATCAGGGCCATGTTTTCGGGGATGGCCCTGCGCCAACCGGCCAGCGCTGGTGCAACAACGGCGTGGCGCTGACCTTTAGGGAGACCGTGTAGGACACGGCTCAAATCCTGCCATACGATATCTTTGCCGCAAATGCCTGCGAAAGCAGGCATCCAGGGACGAAAGATACTCCAAGCGCTCGCGGTTGAACAAATGGTCCATGGATACCTGCTTTCGCAGGTATCTACGGAAAGTTGAGGCCATGCCCGTCAGTCCTCACAATGAGATTGAGGCCTGATCACCCCCCAAAGGTCGTGCCGTCGCCTTCCTCGTCATTGATGATGACCGACTTGTTGCCCGGGTCGGCATGCTCGTATCCGGACATGTCGGGCGTGACGAACAGGTCCATCTGGCGTGGGTCGACATAGACACGCCGCTTGCGTTTGCGGGTGCGCCCGCCGCGGAAATAGAGATCGTCGGTATGATCGCCCTCGCCCTTGGGCTTTGCCGGTTTGGCCTTGGCCGGCTTTTTCGCAGGCTCCGGCGGAGGGGCAGGGGGCGCAGAGTCCAGCGGCTGGGCGAGTTTCCAATAGGTCACGGCATAGACCGGCCGGCCCTGTTCATCCTCATAGGTTTGAACAAAGCCCTGGCCGAGCGCTGCGCCGGCGCGCCCGGCCAGGGTTTCGGCATCCAGGTCATCGGGGGAAAGCCAGTCTGTCTGCAGTTTCTCCACCTCCACCGCGCCAGCGCGCCTTTCAGCTTCCGCGCGCGTACGCATGGCCGGGCGGTCTTCGGTCAGCGCTTCAAGCGCGGTCTGGGCGAGGGGGTAGAGATGGCTCATGTCTGGTCATGATGTAGTGAAGCCGGCGCCAGGGTCCAACTGTCCGGCGTTGGCCGCCAGGCGCAGGGCGGCAAGCCGGGCGAATTTCAGCGTCATCGCCTTGCGCCGCGCCGGGGCCAGCTTGTGGGTTTCTGGATGGCGGATCACCGCGCCGCCAAAGCCATCGGCCACGATCAACCCGCAATGAGGTGGGATCAGCTCGGCTGGAAAGGCCGCGGCCACGGCGAAGTAAAACCGGTCGCAGAAGGGCGCATATTCGGGCCATTTCTGATCGGACTGGAAGTCAGCGATGGAGGATTTGATCTCGACAATCTCCACCTCGCCATTTGCCCCCAGCGCGGCGACATCGGCGCGGCGATGATTGGCCAGCGTCATCTCCGTCACGCCCATGAAATCACGGGCATGCATCAGGCGCAGCACGCCGCGCGCCAGATCCGCAGCGGGAATATAGTCTGTTCCGTCGGGCATGGCGGTGCCTCAATGCCGGGGTTTGAGTGTTCCGAGAATGTTCCAGTGTCGCGGCTCAGCCGATTCCGGTCAAGCGATAAGACGCTCCACCCAGCCGGGCAGGATCTCGCTGGCCGGGCCGTACTGGCTTTCGCTGAAGACATGGGCGTTCTCCGATGGCTCCAGGTTCAGCTCCACGGTTTTCGCGCCGGCATAGAGCGCTTCCTGCACAAAGCCGGCAGCTGGATAGACCGCCCCGCTTGTGCCGATGGAGATGAACAGGGAGCAGTGTGACAAGGCCAGGCTGATCCGGTCCATCTCCAGCGGCATTTCGCCGAACCAGACAATATGCGGGCGCAGATAGCCGGCCTCGCTGCAAGACGGGCAGGGCACCTCGCGGCCGATATCCTCATGCCACTCCATGACGGCATGACAGGCCATGCAGCGGATCTGCGTCAGCTCGCCATGCATATGCACGACATTGGTGCTGCCGGCCTGCTCGTGCAGATTGTCGACATTTTGCGTGACCAGCAGAAACTCGCGCCCCTCGGCTTCACACGCGGTCTGAAGGCGGGCAATCGCCTCATGACCGGCATGGGGGCGGGCGGTTTTCAGCTGCCGGCGGCGGTCATTGTAAAAGCCGTGCACGAAATCGGGATTGCGCGCGAAGCCCTCCGGCGTGGCGAGATCTTCCAGCGGATATTTTGTCCAGATGCCATCCTTGTCGCGAAAGGTGCCCAGCCCGCTTTCGGCGGAAATCCCCGCCCCGGTGAGAATGACGATCGAACTGGGCAGCGGCATGAACGCTCCTTCATGAAACAGTCGACACCCGGCTGTGGCGGGCGTCACAAACTTACCATATGGTGGCTGTATCACATCCGACAGGCCGCGCCGCTGCGCTGTGGTGGCCCAGGCCGGCAAGTCCCGCAAGGGCTGGTGTAACGTGTAGGAATGAGGGTGTCTCCATGGCGAAACTGTCCAACAGCCCCAGTCTGGCCACAGGCCTGATCGCGCTGGCAACCGGCCTTCTGCTGGCAGGGTGCGACCGCACCGATGAGCGTATCGAGCGGGCAAAGTCCGTCACCGAGGCAGCGGTGGAACAGGTCGCCGGCGGCGGTGCGGCGCCCAAAAGCTCAGGCGGCACCGACATGGCCAGCGTGCCGGTGGAGGCGCGCGCCGTTGCCGGCGCCATGATGGACCCCGAAGTGGTGACCGCCAGCACAGATCAGCCACGCTCGCGCTTTGCGATTGGCTCAATCATCGCCAAGCCGCGCGACCTGCCCGCGATGCCTTCGCCCACAGAGGCGCTGATCATGCAGCGCCCGGACCTGGCCGACGAGCTGGAAGCCCAGTCTGAAGCCATGGTGCGCGAAGAGCTGGTGATCGATGACCAGATCGTCGAGGAGCTGGAAGAAAGCGCGCAGGCGGGCGATGGCAGTGTCGAACGCCCGCTGCGCGATGTTCTTGAGGCCCGGCCGCAAGTGCGTGAGCTTCGCGTTGCGCCGCGTCCAGGAGAGCTTTCCATCCCCCGCGCCCTGCCGCCGGACCAGATGAAACTGGCCCGCCGCGCCGTGGTCACCGACCGTGCCATTGAGGTGCAAACCGATGCCCGTGCGCTGATGCTGGACACGATGACCGAGTTCGGCCTGGCCGGGCAGGTGGAGCTGACACGTACGGGCCAGATGGTGGTTCAGATCGGTTCTGACGGGGCCGACCCGACCCAGTTCCGAGATTTGCCGGCACGTGAGATCCCTGATCTTTTCACGGCTGAGGGGGCTGCACGCCCCGGCCTGCCACGCCAGGCGCTGAATGCCGATCTGCGCTGCCCGGACAATCCCAACAGTGACGAGATGCGCCGCCGCCCTGTGCTGGCCACGCAGTGTATGGTCGAACGGCTCGCTGCGTCAGGCCAGTTCGAGTATGTCGAAAAGGATTTCATTTTCGATCACCAGTTCATTCGCCGGCCAGAAGAGCCGCCGGTGCAAGTGGCCGTCAGCCCGGATGACCCGCTCTGGGAACTGCAGTGGCACTTCTTCAACAATGGGGCAGGCGAGGGTGAATCTCCCGGTGGGTCCGGCTTTGTCGATTTCTGGACCGATGGCGCCAGTACGGGCTCGCGCGATGTGGTGGTCGCCGTGGTCGATACGGGCCTGGACATGAACCATCCCGACATTGTCGATTCGCTGAATGTCGCGCCGGGCTGGGACATGGTTTCCGACCCGACCATGGGCAATGATGGCGATGGCCGCGACCCCGATGCCCATGATCCCGGCGATCTTTGTGATCCCACCGTGCCCTTTGCCGAGAACAGCTATCACGGCACCCATGTGGCCGGCACGATTGGCGCGGCGGTGTCTGACAATGCCAAGGGCGTGGCTGGTGGCGCCTGGAATGTTACCGTGGTGCCGGTACGCGCGCTGGGCAAATGCGGTGGTCGCCTGACCGATATCAACGATTCCATCCGCTGGGCCGGCGGTCTGGTCCCGGCCTTCGACACCGAGGGCAATGAGGTGTGGAACGAGAACCCGGCCGACATCATCAATCTCTCGATTGGCCTGTTTGAGTTTTGCCCGGCCTCGCTGCAGGAGGCGATCAATGCCGTCACCGAGCGCGGCGTGGTGGTCGTCTCAGCTGCTGGCAATGCACGCGTTGATACGCGGTTCTATTCGCCGGGCGGATGCCAGAATGTGGTCTCAGTGGCAGCTGGCGATGCGCGCGGGCAGATCGCGCCCTATTCCAATTATGGCGATGAGGTCGATATTCTCGCGCCGGGCGGCGATCTCAGCCGCGACGATAATGGAGATGGCCGGCCCGATGGCGTGCTGTCGACACGGCTGGCCACAAATTGCTTCGACCCGGTGACCGGCGATCCGGTCTCGACCTGCTATTATGCCTTTGAGCAGGGCACCAGCATGGCCGCGCCGCATGTTTCGGCTGCGCTGGCCTTGCTCAAGGCGCGCGATCCCGCCCTGATCGGCAGCTCTCTCAGCGACCAGCTGATGTCGGCGCTGGCACCGCGCACAGTGGAACAATGCGCCAGTCCGTGCGATGACTATCCGGGCGCCACGCCGGTTGAGGGCAATCCGGATCTGTGCCTGCGCCCGTGCGGGGGCGGCTTGTTGGACCTTGGCCGCGCGGCGCCGGGAGACTAAGAAAGAGACCCATGAGCGTTGCGAGCACATCTGCGAGCGTACATATGGGCGGGCTGCTGGGCGCCGGCGGCCTGTTCCTGGTGCTCGCCGGCTGCGCGATGCTGCAATCCTATCAGCAGGACACCGCCGCCAGTTTCGTGCCGGGACGTGCCGCCAGTTCGATCGCCGCGCCCGACGGGGCGGGCGTGATGACCGGTGCATCGCAAGAGAGCCCTCATGTGACGACAACTGCGCCGGATGAGGCGGTTGATCCCGTGGCTGTGCCCGTTGCGCTGGTCGAGATGCCTGAGCCTGAAGTGCAACCTGAAACGCGGCCGGTCTCCATTCCCGAGCCTGATATCCTACCCGATCCGGCGCCTGCGCTGCCGGCCACAGTGGTCACGCCACCGCCAGTGGCTCCGCCCCCGCAGCCGCAGCCGCGGCCCGTTCAGGTTCAGACGTATCCCACGCGCCAGGCTGACTTCATCATCAAGTTCAAGGCCAATGAGACCCTCGACACGGTGATCTCCACCTGGCGGCGCGACCGGGCGGGCGCAGAGGCGGCATTCCGCGACTGGGCCGCCAGCGACCCGCTCTTCTCGCAAATGAAGATTTCCGGCTGCTCCTATTCCGGCGAACTGGTGCTGTCGACCGAGGTGGGCGGCGGCGCGCAACCCGCCGAGGCTGAAGTGGATGCCCTGGTCCGGGCGATCCGCGCGCATGGCGCCGTCGTCTATGCTGATCCTGATTTCACCGCCCATCCGGGCACAAGAGGAAACTGATCCCATGTTGTTGAGACTGACTTTCATGGCCGCCTGGCTCGCCTTTGTGGCGGCCTGCTCGGAACAGATTGGCGAGCCTCTCAGGCAGGCCGAGGACCCGCCGGCCCAGGCCGAAGAGCCCGGAGAGCCTGAAGTTGCGCCAGTCTTTGTTCAGGCCGAGCGCGCCAGTACTCCGGAAGGTGAAGCGCAGATCGACTGGGACGCCGCGCGCACAGATCTTGCCAGCACGCCGGGCAATGCCATGCCGGAAAGCTTCCAGATCCAGTCCGGCGACCAGGCCCCGCCTGTGCCTGTGCTGCTGCCCAGCGGCATTGTTCAGCCGGCCGGGGCCCAGTTCCAGCCGCGCTTCCGCCAGCTGCCTGACGGCTATTATGCGCGCTATCCGGGCGCGAGCTATGACATCACGGTGTCCGGCACGAACGAAGTGTTCGGCGGGGTGTCCAGCGCTGGCGAGACGGCCCGGTTTCAGGCCACCGCCACGGGCGCGATTGTCAGCCTGACGCGCTATGGCGCCGGCTATATGGTAGAGTTTGAATGCAAGGGCACCGGCGAAGATGGGGGCGCGTGCATCTCAGAAGATGAGGCGCTCGAAGTGGCGAGTGCTCTGGTGATTGCGGGGTCGCGTTGATGAAAACCTGGAGTTTGATGGCCGCCGGCCTTGCTGCGCTGGCCCTGTCTGCCTGTGATGCCGTGCGCTATCCCGGCGATGGTGGGGAGCGTCCGCGCCCGCCCGCCACTGACGATCCGAATGCGCCGCCACCCCCGCCGCCGACAGAGCCTGTGCTCGATCCCTATGGCACGGGCGAAACCGGCGAGGATCCAGAGGCCGAAACCCCCGATGAGGCACCCGGCTCCACCGATGTGTCCGATCCGGTGAGCGACCCTGAGCCCGAGACGCCCGCCGATCCGCCGGAAACAGATCCTGAGCCTGAACAAGAGATTGACCCGGTCTTTTCCTTTTATGCTCCGGGCCAACTCCTGCCCGGCTCGGGTACGGGTGCGCCGGATCAGATTGTGCATGCGCCTGACATTGTCTTCCCGATCCGCACCGCGCCGGCCTATCTGCAGTCCATGGTCTGGAATTTTGGTGGTGGCATTGGTGGCGGGGATGAGTGTGATGCCCGCAATTTCGACTATCCCTGGCGCGACAACTTCTGCGAAACGCGCAGTTCAAACCGCAATTCGCCGCTCTGCCCGGTGAGCCGCATTCACCAGGGCCAGGATATCCGCGTCGGCACCGCGCGCGAGTGCGAGATTTTACGCGGCACGGCAGAAGATGATCGCATGCTGCATGAGGTGGTCGCGGTGGAGGATGGCTCGATCTACGAGATTGGCACATACACCGTGAAGCTGCGCGCCGGCGGACGGATCTACCGGTATATGCACATGAATATGGATGCCCTGCAGGTGGATGAGGGCGATGAGGTGCAGGCCGGCGATGTGATTGGCTATGTCTCGAAGGATTTCGGCGGCACGCCAACGACGTTCCATCTGCATTTCGAGATCATCCAGAACACCGCCGAGCATGGCTGGGTGCATGTTCCGCCCTATCTCTCGCTGGTGGCCGCCTATGAGCGCCGCGAGGAAGGCCCGGGCGAGGAAATCCAGCAGACCGTATCAACCGCCAGCGCGCCAATGTTCCCGCCGGACGGGATGGAGATTATCGAGTAGACATTCCGTCTTGACCCGCAGGTCAGCGCGATAGATGTTCCGCAACCTATCGCGGGTGTAGCTCAATGGTAGAGCAGAAGCTTCCCAAGCTTAAGACGAGGGTTCGATTCCCTTCACCCGCTCCAGTTTTGGTTGTCTCCGTATCGCTTCGCTCACATGAGACGGGCTCAGGGCTGTTTTGATTGATCCCCACTACGCTGCGCTTCGCGATGGATCGCGCTCAGAAGTAGGGTGCATGGAGGTCGAAGACCGATATGCACCATCCGGCCCATTGGCGCGGTGCATATCGCTTCGCTCCATGCACCCTACTTGTTCGCGCCAGTTGCGGAAACCTCACTCGCCGCCTGGCGCCTCGCCCGTTGGCAATTCCGGCAATTCAACCTCAATGGCCCCATAACCGAAATATGTCACCACGCCGAAAACCACCAGGAAGATCGCGGCGGTGACGAGGGCGTTCATGAACCGGTTCTTGAAGGACATCATGTTGCCGGCAAAGCCGACAAGAAGCACCAGCACGGTTGCGATCACAACCGGTTCGAGCCAGAGCAGGTCTTCAGGCAAGAAGCGTGACGGCAACTCTGCGACACTGGTTGAAAGCTCCAGCTTGCCAAGCCCGAAATAGGCGAGCGCCGCAAACACAACCAGGAAAATGGCCGCCGTGGCCAGCGCATTCACGAAGCGGCCGCCATAGGCCAGTGAGTTGCCCACAAGGTCGACCGCAAACACGATAATTGCGGCAACGATAACGGGCTCAATCCATACATATTGGTCGGGAAGGAACATGTTCGCCTCTTCGTCATGAGTGAATCAACTGCCGAGGCTGTGCTTTTGGCCCCATAAGGCTTCTACCGCTTGGGCGGGTCAGGTGGCAAGAATTTGCCAGCGTCTCGAACGACGCTTCTCACGGGTCGACAGAGTTTTCTGAAACGTCGAGAAAGAGTCCGACAAGAGGTGCGTTGATATAATAATTGTTTCGACCTGCCTGGTGTTTTGAAACCAGGCCGGCCTCACTCAGCTGGTCCAGATATTTTGTGGCTGTTGGACGGCTGACTTGAAGATCACTGATCACATAGTCGATGCGTGTATAGGGGTGACGGAAGAGATTGTTCAGCAGGTCCTGACTGTAGATCTTTGGCAGTTCTGCACGCATACGCTGTTTGTACTCGGTCATTAGCCTGCGCAGCCCGTGTACCAGTTCCAGAGTTGTGCGTGACGTCTCTGCGACCGCTTCAAGCATGTAGAGAACCCAGGCGTGCCAATCATGTTCGGCGCCGCCGGAATTCCGTATGGCCTGCAGGAGGCGATAATAATCATTCTTGCTGCGGGTGATGTGCCGGCTGAGATAGAGGATTGGAATGTCGAGCAGGCCGGTACGGGTCAAGTACAGGACATTCAGAATACGCCCGATCCTGCCATTGCCATCGGGAAACGGGTGAATGCTTTCAAATTGGTGGTGGATGATCGCCATCTTGATCAACGGGTCGAGTGAGCAGGCCTCATCCTCATTGATGAAGCGCTCAAGGCCGCCCATCAGGTGTTGAATATCTGCCTTGTCCTGCGGTGGAATATAGACCGTTTCCCCTGTGCGGTCGTTGCGCAGCTCTGTTCCGGGTAACGTGCGGAAGCTGTCGGTGCGCCCTTTGAGCAACTGGAACATCTCTATGATGGAGCGGTTTGTTATCAGCTGGTCGTTCAACAGCAGATCTGTGTAACCAAGCTTCAGTGCGTCACGATAGAGAGCAACTTCCTTGGCTTCTGGTGAGTCCGGTCCTTCCGGGAAGAGATCCGCTCGGAACAGTTCATCCTGTGTCGTGACGATGTTTTCGATTTCGGAACTGGCCTTGGCCTCTTGTAGCGCAAGCGTATCAATCAATATGCCCTGATTGGGGATCGCTTGCGCCGCACCTTTCAGTTCCGCCAGCGCACGGTTGGCCCGCGCAAGTGCTTTCAAGACGGGGACGGTCTCAAACTCAACAGATGGTGGAAGGCCAGGTAAGGCGTAGGATTTTGGTAGATCGCTCATGACATGCAAAGAAAAGCCGATTTTCT
>JALEGE010000064.1 GCA_022760335.1 Hyphomonadaceae bacterium | reverse complement strand
GCCGGCACGCTGACCAACAAGATGGCCCCGGCCCTGCGCAAGGTCTACGACCAGATGCCCGAGCCGCGCTATGTGATCTCGATGGGCAGCTGCGCGAATGGCGGCGGCTATTACCACTATTCCTATTCCGTCGTGCGCGGCTGTGATCGCATCGTGCCGGTGGATATCTACATCCCCGGCTGCCCGCCGACCGCTGAGGCGCTGGTCTATGGCTTCCTGCAGCTCCAGAAGAAAATCCGCCGGGAAGGGTCGATCGAGCGATGAGCGAAGAGGAACTGGACCGCGTCGAGGCGCTTGAGGATGTGCGCAGCCATATTCTGGCCGCGCAGGGGCCGGGCGTGATCGCCTCCCATATCCGCCATGGCGAGCTGACCTTCGCGGTCGAGCGCGGCGCGCTGCTCGAATTTGTCCGCTTCCTGCGCGACAATTCGCTCTGCCTGTTCGAAACGCTGATCGACATTGCCGGGGTCGACTATCCCGAGCGTGGCGAGCGTTTTGACGTGGTCTATCACTTCCTCTCCATGCGCATGAATCATCGTGTGCGCGTGAAGGTGGCCACCGATGAAGCGACGCCCGTACCGAGCCTGACGGGGCTTTTCCCCTGCGCGAACTGGTTCGAGCGCGAAGCCTTCGACATGTATGGCATCATGTTCGCCGATCATCCCGATATGCGCCGGATCCTCACCGATTATGGCTTTGAGGGCTTCCCGCTGCGCAAGGACTTCCCGCTCACCGGCCATGTGGAAGTGCGCTATGACGATCTGGAAAAGCGCGTCGTCTATGAGCCTGTGAAGCTCGCGCAGGAGTATCGCAATTTCGATTTCCTCTCGCCCTGGGAAGGCATCCCCGTGGAAGACCTGCCCGGCGATGAAAAGGCCGATGAGGAGGCGAAGGGATGATGCGCTCAGTGCTGGCAGGTAGTGCGCTCGCAAGCTTTTCGATGCTCGCAAGCGCTCAGGAAAACAGAATGTCTGATGCGGAGCCCATGACCTGCGTGGTCGTGACCAAAATGGCCAGAGGTGAAGACCGGGCCGGGGTGCGAGGCGAGCCTGCCGAGCGTGCACGGCATCAGTTCTGGTTGGAACAGAAGGGTACCTCCGGCTTGTCTGCGGGGATGCTTGAAAATGCCATGTCCAAGGCCGTCAATACGTTTGCGGATACTGGCGAACTTGGAACCGAAGCACTCTTTCTGACAGCGGGAGAACTTCATCTCCGCGAAACAGGCGCGACAGAGCAGGACGCTGCAAGCGTAGACGCATCCCTTGTCGCTCCGGAGATTAGGCTCGCCGCCATCAATGAACTGGCAGCTCAGTGCATTGCAGAGGCCAATGCCGAGCTTGGGATTGAGCAGGACTGATGGCCAACGAACGAGCAACCCTTACTCACGATCATTCCACGCCCCCGGATGAGCGTATCTTCACGCTGAATTTCGGCCCCCAGCACCCGGCGGCGCACGGCGTGCTGCGCATGATTTTGGACCTCGATGGTGAGTTGGTCGACCGGGTCGATTGTCATATCGGTCTCCTCCATCGCGGCACCGAAAAGCTGCTCGAATACAAGACCTATCTCCAGGGCCTGCCTTATTTCGACCGGCTGGATTATTGCTCGCCGATGAACCAGGAGCATGCCTGGTGCCTGGCGATTGAGAAGCTGCTCGGCCTCACCGTGCCGCGCCGCGCGCAATATATCCGCGTGCTCTATTCCGAGCTGGGGCGGATCATGTCTCACCTGCTCAATGTCGGCACGCAGATCATGGATGTCGGCGCGCTGACGCCGATCACCTGGTGCTTTGAGGAGCGCGAAAAGCTCTGCGTTTTCTATGAGCGCGCCTCGGGCTCGCGCATGCACTCGGCCTATTTCCGTCCAGGCGGGGTGCACCAGGACCTGCCGCAAGCCCTGCTCGACGATATCTATGCCTGGTGTGAGAGCTATCCCAAGGTGCAGGAGCGTATCGAGGGCCTTGTCACCGAGAACCGGATCTTCAAACAGCGCAATGTCGATATCGGCAATGTCGATGTGCGAACGATCATGGACTGGGGCTTTTCCGGCGTCATGGTGCGCGGGTCGGGCCTGAAATGGGACCTGCGCCGCGCCCAGCCCTATGAGTGCTACAGCGAGCTCGAATTCAACATCCCCATCGGCAAGAATGGCGACAATTACGACCGCTATGTCTGCCGCATGGATGAGATGCTCGAGTCCGTGAAGATCATGAAGCAGTGCATCGAGCGCCTCGGCGAGATGCAGGGCGAGGAGGTGCTGGCTGCCGGCACAAAGGTCGCGCCGCCGCGCCGGGGTGAGATGAAGCGCTCGATGGAAGCTCTGATCCATCATTTCAAGCTCTACACCGAAGGCTTCCACGTGCCTGAGGGCGAGGTCTATGCCGCCATCGAGGCGCCGAAGGGCGAGTTCGGTGTTTACCTTGTTTCCGATGGCTCCAACCGGCCCTACCGCGCCAAGATCCGCGCGCCGGGCTATCCCCATCTCCAGGCCATGGACCATCTCTGCAAGGGCCACCAGCTGGCCGACGTCTCGGCCATTCTCGGCTCGCTCGACATCGTGTTCGGAGAGATCGACCGGTGAGACCTTCACTCATCTTTTTCCCCCTCGGCGCCTTGGCGGCCTGCGGCAGCGGGCTCGACAGCGTGCATGAGGCCGAAACGGTCAGCTTCACGCCGAGCGCCAATGCCGTCGCGGCCTACTCGCGCTTCCTGGGCTGCCCGGAAGAGCGTGAAGACTATGCGCGCTGCCATGCCTGTGATGTGTCCGTCCATGACAAGGGCGAAGAGGGTTTGGTCGCCTATTTTTCCCATTGGGAACATGAACTGAAACCCTGGGAAGGTCGCGACACGCTGCAGGTCTCGATCAGCGGCGAAGTGGCCGATGAAAAGCGCACCTCGCCGGAGCGTTCCGAGACCGCTGCGCGCGCCCTGTTCGAAGAGGGCATCGCCTGGTGCACCGTGCGCGGACCCGGCCATGATCACTCTCTCAAAGACGAAATCGACACGGTATTCGGAGGCAGCGAGTAATGGCGCTTCGCAGGTTTGACATCGAGGCCGGCGGCGACGCGTTCGCCTTCAAGGCCGAAACCGAGCCGACCATTGATTTCTGGCTCGGCAAATATCCCGCCGCGCGCAAACAGTCGGCGGTGATCCCGCTCCTGTGGCTCGCCCAGAAGGACAATGACGGATGGCTGTCGGAACCGGCCATGCGCGAAGTCGCTGACCGGCTGGAGATGCCCTATATCCGCGTCTACGAGGTCGCGACTTTCTACACCATGTTCCGCCTCAAGCCGGTCGGGAAACACCATATCCAGCTCTGCGGCACGACACCCTGCATGCTGCGCGGCGCGAATGATCTGAAACAGGTCTGCGAAAGCAAGATCGGCAAGAAATTCGCCGTCACCGATGATGGCAAGCTCTCCTGGGAAGAGGTCGAATGCCTCGGCGCGTGTGCAAATGCCCCCATGGTGCAGATCAATGATGATTATTTCGAGGACCTGACCGTCGACGGCCTCGGCGAGATCATCGAAAAGCTGCGCAATGGCGCCGATGTGACCGCCGGCCCGCAGGTCGACCGGATCAATTCCGCGCCCGAAGGTGGCACGGATGTGCTGACTGAAGCCGGCCTGTTCGACGGCTCGCGCAATGGCGCCGTCACCACGCTGCCCAATCTGCCAGAGCCTGAGCCGGCTCCTGAGCCCGAGCCCGAAGCCAAGGCGCTGCCGGAAGAGCCCGCGCCGACTAATACCGCGCGCGAGGAAACCACCGAGGAAGAGGTCGTTGCTGTGGCCGGCGAGCGCCCCGAGGCCGCTGAAGTGGCCGAGGCCGAGCGTGACAATCTGAAAGAAATCAAGGGTGTCGGCCCCGTCAATGAGGGCCAACTCAACGAGCTTGGCATCTACACCTTTGCCCAGATTGCGGCCTGGACGCCGGCCAATGTCGACTGGGTCGAGGATTTCCTGAGCTTTCCCGGCCGTATCGCGCGCGAAGACTGGATCGGTCAGGCAAAGGTGTTGGCGGCGGGCGGCGAGACCGAGTTCTCAAAGCGCGTCGAAGCCGGCGAGGTCGACAGCTCGAAGGATGAGGGCGAGTGACCGTGAGCAAACCCGCCCCTGACGCCATGCGCGCCCTGGTCCTGGCCATCCTCATTGATGGGCTATGCATTTGTGCGGGCGTGGCGCTCTATCTGGGCACGGGCAATCTGGTCTGGCTGATTGCAGGGCTCCTCCTTGGTGCGGGCTTTGTGCTGCCGGCAATCATCAAATTCATGCGGGCCAGGAGATAGACATGCTTCAGGATAAAGATCGCATCTTCACAAATCTCTACGGGCGCCACGATCCCGGCCTCGAAGGCGCCAAGGCGCGTGGTGCCTGGCACCTGACGCGCGAAATGCTGGCTCAGGGGCCGGACTGGATCTGCGACCAGATCAAGGCCTCCGGTCTGCGCGGGCGTGGCGGGGCGGGTTTCCCCACCGGCCTGAAATGGACCTTCATGCCGAAAGAGGTCGGCGAGCGTCCGCATTATCTCGTTGTAAACGCAGATGAATCGGAACCCGGCACCTGCAAGGACCGCGAAATCCTGCGCCATGACCCGCACCTGCTGATCGAGGGCTGCATGGTGGCGAGCCGCGCGATGCGCGCCCACAAATGCTATGTCTATCTGCGCGGGGAATATATCGCCGAGCGCCATGCGTTGGAGAAGGCCGTCAAGGAAGCCTATGAGGCGAAGCTCATCGGCGAGAACAATGTAAACGGCTGGGACTTCGATCTCTATGTCCACCATGGCGCGGGCGCCTATATTTGCGGCGAGGAAACCGCGCTGCTCGAAAGCCTGGAAGGCAAGAAGGGCCAGCCGCGCCTGAAGCCGCCTTTCCCGGCCAATGCCGGGCTCTATGGCTGCCCGACCACGGTGAACAATGTCGAGAGCATTGCTGTGGCGCCGACCATTCTGCGCCGCGGGGCGGAATGGTTCGCCGGCTTTGGCGCGCCGAATAATACCGGCACAAAGCTCTTCTGCATCTCCGGCCATGTGAACAAGCCGTGCAATGTGGAAGAGGAGATGAGCCTCACTTTCCGCGAGCTGATCGACACACATTGCGGCGGCATTCGCGGCGGCTGGGACAATCTCAAGGCCGTGATCCCCGGCGGTTCCTCGGTGCGCATGGTGCCGGCCGAGCAGATCATCGATGCGAAGATGGATTTCGACACGCTGCGCGATCTCGGCTCCGGCCTTGGCACGGCGGCGGTGATCGTGATGGACAAGTCCACCGACCTCATCAAGGCGATCGCGCGCCTGTCTTATTTCTACAAGCATGAGAGCTGCGGCCAGTGCACGCCCTGCCGGGAGGGCACCGGCTGGATGTGGCGCGTGATGGAGCGCATGGCCACCGGTGAGGCCGAGCATAAAGAGATCGACATGCTGCTGGAGGTCACCAAGCAGATTGAAGGGCACACGATCTGCGCGCTCGGCGACGCGGCGGCCTGGCCGATCCAGGGCCTGATCAAGCATTTCCGCCACGAAATCGAAGCCCGCATCGACGAATACCGCGCACCAAGGGCGCTGGTGCAGGGTCATGTCGTGGCCGCGGAGTAGGCGGTGCTAAATCTGCTGCGCTACATCCTAACACTGCTTTGGACGGCATTTCTTGCTTTCGTTTGGGGGGCGCTTGCAGTCATCTACTACGCAGCAGCTAGATATGCCGAAGGCATGAATTTATCAGAATTCGACGTTCAGCTACTCTTTTCGCCTATCATCGGTTTTTCCGCCCTTATGTGTGTCGTCTGCCTGTTTGCCCTGGCATATGTGCCGCTCTTAAGCGTACCGGCCGTTTCATTTCTTGCTGTGGCAGCTTGGATGACTGTATCACCAGAGAGCTTTGAGGACTTAAACCTGACAAGCGATGTGCATTGGAAGGTGGCTGCCCTTTACTTCGGCGCGTTTTTAATTACATTTTTGTTTGTCGTGTGGGACTGGCGCGCGACAACTTCTTGGAAGAAAAAACGGCGTGAAAAGAAGGCGTCTAAAGTATTGAGTGAAGAGTTTCAGTAATCACTTCTAGGCTCCAGCTCATTGTGGGTGGTCAGCAGGTCGAGGTGCCGTAGTTTTGCGCTGTTAAAGGCGTGCTAGGAACGGTGATGAGTGAAGAACCAGACAATATCGTCCTGATCTATCTGCGGCGGATCGATGAAAAGGTCGATCGGCTAACGGACGAGGTGCGCGATCTGAAGGTACGGGTCACCAATGTTGAAGAAGGCCTGGCGGGTGTTCATCGTCGGCTGGACCGGATCGAAGACAGAGTTGAGCGAGTCGAGCGCCGGCTTGATCTTGTCGATGGCCCGGACCCGCAAGCGGCGGAGTAGGCGTGACCGACCAGATGTACCTCGCTGAGCTGAATGTCGGGCGCCTTGTCGCGCCGACCGATGATCCGCGTGTTCGTGACTTCATGGACGCGCTCGACATGGTCAACGGGCTTGGCAAGCGCATGCCGGGTTTTGTCTGGATGATGGAGGGCTCAGGGGAGCCGGGCACAGGTAATACGGATGCGAAGATCGGCGGCGATCCGCTGCATGTCTCCAATCTCACCGTGTGGGAGAGCGTTGAAACGCTTGAGCATTTCGTCTGGAATACTGTGCACCGGAATTTCTATGAGCGCCGCCATGAATGGTTCGAAGTGCTTGGCGAGATGCATTTCGTGATGTGGTGGGTTCCGGTCGGCCACCGCCCGACGCTTGATGAGGCCCTGGCGCGCTTGGACCATCTGAACGCCAATGGCGACAGCGAATACGCCTTCGGCTGGCGCTACCTGACCAAGGCCGAACTCTACAAGACCAAAGGCTGCACGCCGTTGGCAGCGGAGTAGGACATGACCGACACCTTCAAACTCAACATCGACGGCACGGATATCTAGGTGCCGCGCTCTTATACGCTGATGCAGGCGTGTGAGGCGGCGAATCTCGGTTCGAAGCTCTTCTAACCAACCGCGTTCATAGCCGGTCTAGCCGCCTCTCTCCGAAATCGCGGCTTTCAGCAGATCGAGTTGATTGGATCGGATGCTGGCAATATCGGGCTGGCCTGGTTCCCAGTCGATATGGGCGAATTCGTCCGGCTGATAGACCGGGATGAGTTTTTTCAGATAGGAAAAGCGCGGATTGTCGTCCTCGCGCACGAGCACGACGGGGATGCCGGCTGCCATGCACGGGGCGGCGGCATGGTGCAATGGTGTTAGCACGAGGCTGGCCTGCTCCTTGTAGGTGTTGAGCAACTTGCGAGCACAGCGTTCGGCGTCGCGAATATCCTTCCTGTCCATCGGATAGCGCGGCATCGGCATGCGCTGATAGATGATTTCCGCGCGGCGGAGCAGATGTTGCGGGATATGTGGCAAGACCTGTCCGGGCAGGCGGCCGGCGCCACTCCCGACGATAATGAACAGGCGGCCATTCTCGGGCTTTTCGCTGCGCCGGGAGATGGAGAGTGTCACGCAGCCAGTGACATAGGCGTCGATGCCAAGCTCCTGTAGCTGTGCGCAGGTCACTTCATCGCGGCAGCCGATAGGTTGGTGGGCGCGTAAATAGTCCTGGTTGGCCAGGATTGTGGGCTGGCGGGCATTGAAGCCGATGAAGATCGGCCGGATGCTGGGGGGGATTGGAAAGCAATGTTCGAAGAAAACGCCATTCATCACCAGATTGACTGGTGGCCCGGAATAGGTCGAGAGCGTGTCGCGGTCGATCCCGATGATATTCTCAGGTGCGATGCCGGCCCGGCGCAGCAATTGTCGCGCCGCAATGGTCTGCATATTATCACCCAGATTTATGTCGTAGACGCCGGTCTCGCGGTGTTGGGCTTCAAAATTCGCGAAATTGGAATAGCCGAAGGTAAGGACACCATATTTTGGCGAGGCTGAGGGTTCGGAGGGCGTTGTCATATCGCTTGCTTCCTTGTCCCCCGACCCACTGATTATTTTCTGCGTGTGGCTATCGAATACGGAATAGACCTTGTTTTCAAGCTGTCGCAGCGCGCCGAGCTGCGGATTTGAGGACAACAACGCATCACTGAAGTCGGCATGCACTCGATAAGTGCGCCACCCCAGATGGTGGGAGGCAAGCACCAGCGTTGTCGAGGATATGCTGTAAACCGCAGATGGATCCTGTGGCGACAGGAAAGCCTCCATGGGCAAAGGCGAGTCGAACAGACTTACACCATCGGCCTGGCTCAGCAGGCCGGTCTCTCTTGAGCGGGGATGTTCCTTGTAGACGATGTTCCCGATGCCCCTTGCCTGAAGATGTTCAACAAGCCGGAGATAAGCGTCGCGCTCTTCCTGCCGGTTGAGCTTCCAGAGCTGATGAAACGCTGTGCCGGAAATGACGGCGGTGTCCGGTCCTCCCAAAAGCTCGCTCTGCGGGTCGGCCGCGCGCAGGCGACCGAGCGCGCGGGCGATGTGCGACCAATCCTGAGGGGCAACCACCATGCCAGCGAAGTGCGTGGGTCGCTCGAAAGGTGGAGACAGGGAGAGCAAGACCTGGTCCGGGGTTGGCAGGCCGTAGAGATTGCAGACATGTCGCGCTGTGTCGGCCCAGGGGGCATAAGTGGCAAGGCCATGATCGAACAGGGTCAGCCGGGCAGGTTTGAGATAGCGTATGAACTCGGCATAGGGCCGATTGTTGATGAAATTGGCGAAGACATGCAGTGGAGCATGACCATGCCAGTCGGCTCCGATTTGGTACCCGACCGTGTCGAATTGCCCGAAGCGCATCCTGTCATGGGCCGGGACATGGATCTCGATCTCTGGGTAGGCCGCGTGCGCATATTGCCTGAAGGCGGCGACCAGAGCCGGTGGCAGCGACCTTTCCGGGCCAAGCAGGATGGCGACTCGCTTTCCGGCTGCGCCACATTGATCACTGGCGGCGATGAATGTTGCGAAGTCTGAAAGGCTCTTAACAACGCCCACGCAGACTTGGTCACGGGATTGATCTGGCACGATAGGGAACCTCGACATGGCCGCGACAGGTTTTTTTGCTTCATATGCCCTTGGGACAAAATGCAACAGGCTTAAGGCGGTTCTCGTTTTGCCTGATCTGCTCTAATTGATCGAATCGAGAAATCGCATTGCGGTGGTTGCTAGAAGTGCACCTGTCGGGCATGCGACGAATGCGGCCAAAATGCTGGAGTTCGCAAAGGTATGTCAGACACCTTCAAACTCAATATCGACGGTCAGGATATCGAGGTGCCACGCCATTACACGCTCATGCAGGCGTGTGAGGCGGCGGGCGCTGAGATTCCGCGCTTTTGCTATCATGAGCGCCTGTCGGTGGCCGGCAATTGCCGCATGTGCCTGGTGGAATGGGAAGGCGCGCCGAAGCCGATTGCGTCCTGCGCCCAGACCGTTGGCGATATGCGCCCGAACCGGGATGGCTCCGCGCCGAACATCCGCACCAAGGGCGATTATGTCGAGAAGGCGCGCAACGGGGTGATGGAGTTCCTGCTCATCAACCACCCGCTCGATTGCCCGATCTGCGACCAGGGCGGGGAATGCGACCTGCAGGACCAGGCCATGGCCTATGGCCGCGCCGGCTCGCGCTATGATCTCAATAAGCGCGCGGTTGAAGACAAGAATATGGGCCCGCTGGTCAAGACGATCATGACCCGCTGTATCCAGTGCACGCGCTGTGTCCGCTTTGCCGCTGAAGTGGCCGGCGTGGAAGAGCTCGGCATGATCTCGCGCGGCGAGGATGCCGAGATCACGACCTATCTGGAGAAAAGCCTCACGTCCGAACTCAGCGGCAATGTGATCGATCTCTGCCCGGTCGGCGCGCTGACCTCCAAGCCCTATGCCTTCAATGCCCGCCCCTGGGAGCTGCGCAAGACCAGCTCGATCGACGTGATGGACGCCATGGGCGCGGCGATCCGCGTCGACGCCAAGGGTGATGCCGTGCTGCGGATCATGCCGCAGGTGAATGAAGAGGTGAATGAGGAGTGGCTGAGCGACAAGTCCCGCTTTGTCTGGGACGGCCTGCAGCGCCAGCGCCTTGATAAGCCTTATATTCGCGAGAATGGAAAACTGCGCGCCGCCAGCTGGGGCGAGGCTTTCGCAGCGGTGAAAATCGCGCTCTCGGCGCCGGAGAAAGTCGGCATGATCGCTGGCGACCTCATCGAAGTGGAACAGGCCAAGGCCGCGCTCGACCTCGCCCGCTCGCTCGGCATCCAGTCCACCGATTGCCGCCCGGCCGGCGCGGGATACGGTATGGACGGTGTGCGGGAACGTTATCTCTTCAATCCCACCTTCATGGGAGTGGAGGAGGCCGATGCTGTTCTGTTGGTCGGCGCAAATCCACGCGTGGAAGCGCCTGTGCTGAATGCGCGCATTCGCAAGGCCTGGCTTTGGAACGGACTCGAAGTCGGCATGGTGGGCGAGGGCGTGGACCTCACCTATGATTACGCCCATCTCGGCACCGGGCCGGATGCGCTCAGCGGCCTCTACAACCGCGACGATGAATTTGTTGAGGCGCTGCGCAATGCAGAGCGCCCGATGATCATCCTCGGCGAGGGCGCGTTGGCGCGGGCCGATGGGCAGGCGGTGCTGAAAGCCGCGCTGGATCTGGCCGCTGAGGTCGGCGCGCTGAGCGAGGACTGGGCGGGCTTCGGCGTGCTGCATACCGCCGCCGGCCGCGTCGGCGCACTCGATGTGGGCTTCGTGCCGGGCGAGGGTGGGCTCGATACCGCCGGCATCATGTCGGGCGCGATGGAAACGGTTGTGCTGCTCGGCGCCGATGAGGTGGACATGTCCAATCTCAGCCCAAATGGCACGGTGATCTATGTCGGTTCCCATGGCGATGCCGGGGCTTCGCGCGCCGATATCATCCTGCCGGCTGCCGCCTATACCGAAATGGCGGCGACCTATGTGAACAGTGAAGGCCGCGTGCAGATGACCGGCAAGGCGGTTCAGCCCAAGGGCGAGGCGCGCGAAGGCTGGGCGATCTTCCGAGCGCTTTCGGATGTTATGGGCAAGACGCTGCCTTACGACACGGTCGAGGCCCTGCGCGAGGTATTGCGCGAGCCGGAGGGGTCGGTTTTCTCCGGCCTCGGCTTTGCGCCGGGCGCGGCAGGGGCCGAAGCCCTGAAAGCGCCTGTCGGGACCGATCAGAGCCTTTCCACCGAGCCTTTTGTCTCACCGATTTCAGATTTCTATCTCACCAATCCCATCGCACGGGCATCCAAGACCATGGCGGAGTGTTCTCTGCAAAAACATGGTCTTGAAACCTCGGTGGCAGCGGAGTAGGGGCGGGCGCCATGAGTGGTTTTATTCAGGAACACGGGGCTCTCTGGGGCACGCTGACCGTGATCGCGCAGATCGGCCTGTTCATGGTCGTGCTGCTGATCGCGCTGGCTTTCATTCTGCTCATGGACCGCAAGGTCTGGGCGGCGGTGATGATGCGCAAGGGCCCGAACGTGGTTGGTCCGTTTGGCCTGATGCAGAGCTTTGCTGATTTCGGAAAATTTCTTTTAAAAGAGATCATTATCCCGGCTGGTGCGAACAAGACCGTGTTCCTTCTGGCGCCGATCCTGACCACCACGCTGGCCTTTGTCGCCTGGGCGGTGGTGCCCGTGGCGCCGGGCTGGGTCGTGGCCGATATCAATGTTGGCGTGCTCTATCTCTTCGCGATCAGCTCGTTGGGCGTTTATGGCATCATCATGGGTGGCTGGGCGTCGAACTCGAAATATCCGTTCCTCGGCAGCCTACGCTCGGCCGCGCAGATGGTGTCCTACGAGGTCTCGATTGGCTTTGTGATTGTCACCGTGATCCTGCTGGTTGGGTCGATGAACCTTACCGAAATCGTCAACGCGCAGGGCGGCGGAATCTGGACCTGGCATGCTTTTGCGCTGGACCATTTCCCGCTGATCCTCGTCATGTTCCCGATGTTTGTGATCTTCTTCATCTCGGCGTTGGCGGAAACCAATCGCCCGCCGTTTGACCTTCCGGAAGCCGAATCGGAGCTCGTGGCCGGTTATCAGGTGGAGTATTCCTCCACGCCCTATCTCCTCTTCATGCTGGGTGAGTATCTCAACATTGTCCTGATGTGCGCGTTGATGACGACACTGTTCCTTGGCGGTTGGCATGGGCCGGTGCCGCTTGGGGACATGGTCGATACCTGGCCGCCTTTGCTCTTGAATCTTGCTGCCGTGGCCTGGTTTGCGTTGAAGATGCTGTTCTGCTTCTTCATGTTTGCGATCGTGAAGGCGATGGTGCCGCGCTATCGCTATGACCAGCTGATGCGCCTTGGCTGGAAGATCTTCCTGCCCACCTCGCTCGCCGCCGTTCTGATCGTGTCGGGCTATGTCGTTTATATGGGAGTTCAGGCATGAGCGTCGCCCAGACCCTTCGGGGCATTTTCCTGACCGATTTTCTAGGCGCCTTCTGGCTCGCCCTGCGCGAAATGGGCCGGCGCAAGGCGACGGTGAACTATCCCTTCGAGAAGAACCCGCTCTCCCCACGCTTTCGCGGCGAGCATGCCCTGCGCCGTTATGCCAATGGCGAGGAGCGCTGCATTGCCTGCAAGCTCTGCGAGGCGATCTGCCCGGCCCAGGCCATCACCATCGAGGCCGAGCCGCGCGCCGATGGTTCGCGCCGCACCACCCGCTATGACATCGACATGGTGAAATGCATCTATTGCGGCTTCTGCCAGGAAGCCTGCCCGGTGGATGCGATTGTCGAGGGTCCGAATTTCGAATTCGCGACGGAAACGCGCGAGGAACTATACTACGACAAGGAAAGGCTGCTGGAGAACGGGGACCGCTGGGAGCGGCTCATCGCCAAAAATCTGGAACTGGACGCGCCTTACCGGTAAACCGGCGCGACTCAAACGCGCGGGGTGGGCTCACCGCCTTGCGATTCAACTGAACTCACGGCAGTCACGGGCCAACGCTGATGGGGCCTTGAAGGGGCCAAGGCAGAATTCATGGAAGTCATCGCATTCTGGATACTCGCAGTTATTGTCGGTGCGGCGGCGGTCTTTGTGATCGCGGCGCGCAACCCGGTGCATTCGGTACTGTGGCTGATCCTGTCTTTCTTCACCTCCGCTGCGCTGCTCGTGCTGATCGGCGCTGAATTCCTCGCCATGCTCTTGGTGGTGGTTTATGTCGGCGCGGTCGCGGTGTTGTTCCTGTTTGTGGTGATGATGCTCGACGTGGATTTTGTTGAGCTGAAACAGGGCTTTCTGTCCTATCTGCCCTTCGCGGCACTGATCGGTCTGGCTTTCTTTGCCGAGATCGCGATGGTCTCGTTTGCTGGGGGCGGAGAGGGAACCCGGATTCAGCCGTCGCCTGGCGCCGACAGCAATGCCGAGGCGATCGGTCTGGTGATGTACACAGACTATCTCCTGCTTTTCCAGGCTGCCGGTATCATCCTGCTCGTCGCCATGATCGGCGCCATTGTGTTGACCCTGCGCCATCGCCCGCATGTGAAACGCCAGAACATCGCCCAGCAGACTTCGCGCCGGCGTGCGGATGCGACCGAACTTGTCGATGTGGCGCCTGGAAAGGGGATTTGAGCCTATGGACCTGACGCTCTCCCACTATCTCGTTCTGTCAGCCTTCCTGTTTACAGTCGGCGTTGTCGGAATTTTCGTGAACCGCAAGAACATCATCGTCATTCTGATGGCGATCGAACTGATCCTCTTGTCGGTGAACCTGAACCTGGTCGCTTTCTCGGTGTTTTCAGGAACCATCGCCGGGCAGATCTTCGCCATGCTGGTGCTCACCGTGGCGGCCGCCGAAGCCGCGGTCGGGCTTGCCATTCTGGTCGTCTTCTTCCGGCTGCGCGGGGATATCTCCGTGGATGCCGTCGACATGATGAAGGGGTAATCGGGACATGATGTCTGATCCGCTGATCCTGTTCATCGTGCTCGCGCCGGGCCTTGCCGCACTGACCGGGCTTTTCCACAAGCTGACCGGCGACCGGTTCGTCATGATTGTCACCACAGGCACGGTGCTGACCTGTGGCGGGCTCGCGCTGGTCCAGCTCTTCAACCACGCCTTTGGCGGCGGCGGGCATGGCGCCGAGGAAGCCGTCGCTCATGGCGCCGAACATGGCGAGCATGCCGTCGCCGCCGCGCATGCCCATATCATCAAGCTGATGACCTGGATGGAAGTCGGCGGATTGAAGGCTGACTGGGCAATCCGTGTGGACGGTCTGTCCATCACCATGATGGCTGTGATCACCTCGGTGGCCGGCCTCGTGCATCTCTATAGCTGGGGCTATATGAGCGAGGATCCGCACCGCGCGCGTTTCTTCGCCTATCTCTCGCTCTTCACCTTCGCCATGCTGATGTTGGTGGTGGCGGATAATTTCATCCAGCTCTTCTTTGGCTGGGAGGGCGTCGGCCTCGCCTCATACCTGCTGATCGGGTTCTGGTATCAGAACAAGGCGCCGAATGATGCGGCGATCAAGGCCTTTGTCACCAACCGCGTCGGCGATTTCGGCCTCGCGCTTGGTGTCATGGCGGTCTTCCTGGTGTTTGGAACTGTCGAGTTTGCGCCGGTTTTCGAGCAGATTCAGGATGCTGTGGCGCACAATGAAAATGTGCGGGAAGTTCTGAAACTCGACTTTCTTGGCTATTCACTGCCCGCTCTCGAAGTGATCGGGGTGTTGCTCTTTATCGGTGCCATGGGCAAGTCAGCCCAGTTCTTCCTGCATGTCTGGCTGCCGGATGCCATGGAAGGTCCAACGCCTGTTTCCGCGCTGATCCACGCCGCAACCATGGTGACGGCTGGGGTCTATCTCGTCTGCCTGCTTTCGCCGATCTATGAGTACACCTATTACGCTGCTGGCATGATCACACTGATCGGTGCCGTGACGGCGCTCTATGCCGCCACGGTTGGCCTGGCACAGAACGACATCAAGCGCGTCATCGCCTATTCGACCTGTTCCCAGCTTGGCTACATGTTCTTCGCCGCCGGCGTGGGCGCCTATGAGGGTGCCATGTTCCACCTGTTTACCCACGCCTTCTTCAAGGCGCTGCTCTTCCTCGGTGCCGGCTCTGTCATCCACGGCATGCATCATGAGCAGGATATGCGCATGATGGGCGGGGTGCGGAAATTCATGCCGATCACTTATGCGGCGATGATGATCGGCACCATCGCCATTATCGGCATCGGCATTCCGCTGATTGAGCTGCCCTTTGCTGGCTTTGCAGGCTTTTACTCCAAGGATGCGATCCTGGAGAGCGCCTTTGTGGCCGGCCAGAGCGGCATTGCCTTTGGCACCATGGCCTTCTGGTTCGGCATCGCGGCGGCGCTGCTTACCAGCTTCTATTCCTGGCGCCTGATCTATATGACCTTCCACGGCCCCTATACCGGCGCGCACCTGCTCGCTCATGGCCATGATGACCACGCCGATGACCATCACGGCGAAGACGATCACGGCCACGAGCCGCACGAGTCGCCTTGGGTGATGTTGGTGCCGCTGATCCTGCTCTCAGTGGGTGCGGTGCTGGCGGGCGTCGTGTTTTACAGCCCCATGTTC
>JALEGE010000063.1 GCA_022760335.1 Hyphomonadaceae bacterium | reverse complement strand
CTCACCCTTTAACGTAGCGTTTACCGCCGGTCGGAATAGTCGGAGCATCTCTTAGAAGAGGCATGACATGACGACCAGCGAAACTCTGCCGAAACGTTCCACCCTGCTTGAGGGTATTTCGAAACTTTGCGATCTTGCGCGTTCGGGCGAGGCCATTCGTGGTGCGCGGGTTTGCCTGGTTTCGCGTAGCCCGATGAGCCCGGCGGCCCAAACGGTCTGGTCGGTCCTCGCTCCCCTGCAAGAAGCAGGCGTGAATGTTTATGCCATCTTTGCCAGTCTGGATCGGCACCATGGCGGTGAGCGCGCTTTGGATCAGTATGTCGCGATTTATGGCCCTGATCTGGCCGAAAAGAATATTCGCCAGCTTCACAGCAAGCTGACCCGGAAGGTGCATGAGCAGGTTATTGTCAGCGAAGCCGGCGTCTGGCTTGGTGATATCGTCGGCTCGGGTCATGGCGCGGAAATCGCCGATGGTCAGTATGTCGACTTTTCTGAAGGCTTTCGCGGGGTTGAGCATGCCGAATTGGCCCGCAGCGGTTTCGCTTCGGCCTTCCGCACCGCACGTCCGCTGTCGAAGTCGGGCCAATGGTATGCGCCGGAACGTTGGGGCAAGGCTTTGTCCGCCGCCAAGAATGCTGTGGTGCCTGAAGCAGCCTGACAGGTCCTGGCAATCACGTCCAGATAAAAGAAAACAGGTGGCAGCCTTGGCTGCCACCTGTTTGTTTTTGGCTTCAATGCCTATCGTTGGATCGTAACCT
Source organism: Hyphomonadaceae bacterium (assembly GCA_022760335.1). Classification (GTDB taxonomy): domain Bacteria; phylum Pseudomonadota; class Alphaproteobacteria; order Caulobacterales; family Hyphomonadaceae; genus UBA5336. The sequence continues at coordinate 16,871 of JALEGE010000063.1, read as the reverse complement.
CGATACCGATCAGGCTGCCCTTTTTCAGCGGGGAGAACGTCCCTGTCGCCGGGTAGACGTCGAAAGGTGTGTTGACGCCGTTGGCGAGATTTTGTCCGCCCGGCGCCAGGCCGGCCTGCGGACCTCCAAAGGGCACCTGGGTATCACCACCGGCCTGGACTTCATCCAGCAGGTTCTTGCCATACAGCGACACCGACAGCCCATCATAAGGCGTTTGCCAGGCGAAGTTCACGTCCAACATGTCAGCTTCCTGGATCCAGCCGAAATTGTTGTCTGTATAGGCAAACTCATCACGGTGCTGGAAGTTGAGGCGTGAGGTAATGACGCCTGAACTGCCAAGGTCCAGATCATGGATCAGGCCGAAACCATATGTCAGCTCGGGAACACGCGGCAGGGACAGGGCTTCGTCCGCGCCATCGACAAGCCCGTCACTTGAAATGTCGAAATCGACACTTGTGTACTCGGCATCAATCGCGCCGATATTGGCGGTCAGGAGGAGCGTATCGGAGACCGCATAGCTGCCTTCCAGTTCAATCCCCATAATGTCCGCATCGGCTGTGTTGATAATGGTCTGGAGCACGCCGGCCTCAGGGTCGGACAGGTTGAGTTCCCGCTGCATATCGGAAATCTGGGTCAGGAATGCCGCCGCGTTCAGGCGCAGCCCGGATGGCGAGTCATATTTTGCACCAATCTCGAAACTGTCGACCGTTTCCTCATCAAAGGAACGCTCTGCGCCCGGCGGAAAGATCGCCTCGAAAGCGGCCGGGGCCGTAATCCGGAAATTGTAACCGCCAGACCGGAAACCGCGCGTATAGTTCCCGTAAAGATTGGTGTTTTCATTGGGGAAATACTGAAACCCGATCTTCGGCGTGACATTCGACCAGTCATTGGAATCGGTAAAGCCGTTATTCTCGGTCGGAATGAAGCTGTTGGTGCCGGAGGTCGGGCAGGTTCCATCCACCACAGAGCAGGGCATGCGCGGGCGAATATAGGTGATGGAGGCGTCCTTCTCCTCAGACGAATACCGCAAGCCGAAGATACCCGTGAAGTTTTCGGTGAAGGCATAGTCCATCTGCGCGAACACGCCATAGACGGTGTGGTCCTGGCCACCGCCGCCATAGAAGGTCAGGGGCGAGAGCGGCGGAAGATCGCGCACTTCCGTGTAGGCAACATCCTGGTTGAAGTAATAGAGGCCGGTCGTGATCCCTACTTTTCCGAATGTGCCTGCATAGCGCAGCTCGTTGGAGATCTGCTCCTGCGTGAGTTCGGTGTTGGAGTGGAAGAGGAACAGATTGGTGGCATCAATGTCCCCAATCGTGGTCGAGTCCAGTTCCCGATAGCCGAGAATGTTCGTAATGGTTCCGTCGCCGAAATCCACGTCCAGATCCGCACGCAGTGTGCCGAAGATGGTTTCATTGTCGAGTTCGCCATCCTGATCGATGGCGAAGTCAAAGCTATCGCGTTCATAGATTCCGCGGTTTTGCCCCGAAGGACCATCTCCGCGCGAGGTGAAGTATTCACCCTTGGCCAGCAGGGTCAGCCGATCCGTGGCGAACCATTCCAGGCCGGCACGGTAAATCTGGGTCTGAGCCTCACCATGGTTCTCGCCATCTTCCAGATTTTTGAAGTAGCCGTCGTCGAAATTGTAGTAGGCGCCGATCTTGCCGTTCAAAACACCTTCGATGATTGGGCCGGAAACCGTGCCCTGAACGGTTGAGTTCAGCCCGCCGCGTCCGCTCTCGATCGGTGATTCTGTGCTGACACGCGCCTTGTAGCTGAATTCATCGGTCGGATTGCCCGTGTTAACGAGGACGGCACCGCCTGTTGTGTTTCGTCCGAACAGCAAGCCCTGCGGACCACGCAAGAGCTCGATACTGTCCAGGTCGAACAGGTCGAGCACGACGCCGGTGTTCAAGCCGAGATAGACCCCGTCGACGAATACACCGACTGTGGGATCGATTGATGGGATGGACGAGTTCACCCCCAGGCCGCGGATGGAAAAGTTGGCCGATCCGCGCGAGGTGCCGATGTCGTCAAGAGACACATTCGGGGCTGAGTATGTCAGGCCCTGCAGGTCTCTGACCTTGAGCGCATCGAGCGTATCCTCATTGAATGCGGTGACGCTAATCGGAACGGTCTGCACGTTCTCCACGTTCACGCTTTTTTGTTGCGGTCACTTCAACCGTTTGCAGGACCCGGCTGACGCTGCCTCGTGCTTCAGAAGCATCATCTTCCTCCTGAGCTGTGGCCAGGCCAGTTGTCAGGGCAAGTGCAGAAATCGAGCACACCAAGACTGTATTTAAACGCATGTTTTATTCCTCCCGAAATCGGCTGCTTTGTGCAGCACTAGTTTCAGAGAGAGTAGGTTCAATAAGTGGGAAATCAAATGCCGGGATGTGTCATAAACCTGCAACTCTCCCGTGTTTGCAGGGCAGTGTTGCAATTATGCAATTCTTTCCCTCGCGTCAGTCTGGATCGATGTGGTCGTTAGTGAGGCATGGCGCGGTTGTGGGCTGTCATGCCATAGTCGCGCCATGGCATATCCACCCATTCTCGAGATTTCGGATCTGATCAGTGATTCTGTTGAGCCAGCCGATTTTCCTGCAGCGCGCCTGCGTTTTCGCAACCAGCGCTGGGCAGAGCGGGTCGGTCTTGGTGATTTGAGCGCGTCTGACTGGATTGGCCACTTCGCCCGCTTCGCGCCACTGGCCGGTAACCTGCCTGGTCCACTGGCGCTTCGGTATCATGGGCATCAGTTCGGCACCTATAATCCCCAACTCGGCGATGGTCGGGGATTTCTTTTTGCACAGCTGCAGGGGCCGACGGGCCGGATCCTGGACCTTGGCACCAAGGGATCAGGCCAGACACCCTGGTCGCGCCAAGGCGATGGCCGGCTGACACTCAAGGGCGCTGTGCGGGAAATTCTCGCCAGCAGCTATCTGGAGGCGCTGGGCGTCAATACATCCAAGACCATCTCCGTGATTGAAACCGGGGAAGAGCTGTATCGCGGCGATGAGCCCAGCCCGACGCGCAGCGCCGTGATGGTGCGACTGCAGCACAGCCATATCCGCTTTGGAAGTTTCCAGCGCCTGGCCTGGCTGGAGGATGCCGATGGCATGGCGCGGCTGTTGGAGCATTGCGTGGCAACCTACCATCCCCAGGCTGTGGGTGAGGATCCTGCTGAGATGGCGCTTGGCTTCCTGTCGGCGGTTTCCGAAGCCACCGCGCGCATGGTCGCCCAGTGGATGGCCGCGGGATTTGTCCATGGTGTAATGAACACCGACAATTTCAACATCACCGGCGAGAGCTTCGATTTCGGACCTTATCGCTTTCTGCCCGTGAGCGACCCAAATTTTACCGCCGCCTATTTTGACCAGACGGGGCTATACCGTTTCGGGCGCCAGCCGACCCAGGCGGCCTGGGCACTGCAACAGCTCGCCAGCGCGCTCCTCCTGCTGGCTGAAACTGAAGATCTGGTCACCGCCCTTGGCAGCTTCCAGGATGTCTATCAGCGCAGTTTCGCGCGCCACACCTTGTTTCTGTTGGGCCTTAAGGATGGGGCAAGTCTCGAAGCGGACCTGACATTCCTGCAGAGTTTTTATGGCTGGATGACCGCAAGCGGGGCCAGTTGGGCGCAGACTTTCTTTGACTGGTTTGGCGGCGCGGCCAGTGCGGACCGGGCTGGCGCCAGCCCGCAAGCGGAACTCTATGCAGCAAGCGACTTTGCCCCGGTCCGCACGGAACTATTCGCGCGCCAGCCGGATCGGCCTGAGCGGCTCGATCATGCCTATTTCCAGAAACCTCGGCCCGTCAGTCTCGTGATCGATGAGATCGAAGCGCTCTGGGCGCCGATCGCCGAAGCAGATGACTGGAGCCTGTTTGAAGCCAAACTCGCGGCGATAGAAGATGTCGGCCGCGCAATAAGGACAATCCCGGATACAGCCGCCTGATCCCGTGCCCATATCATAAGACAAGACAGGGAGTTTCGCATGAGCCAGTTTCCATCCTCATTCCGTCACATACATCTCGAACTGGCGCGCGAAGCGGGCCATCCGGCGGGTGATGCTGAGCATGGTTATGACATTCTCGCGCCCCTGACGGCCGATGGACATCTCGATGCGGCGGCCTGGAAGACGCACAAGGAGAAATGCCGCGTGCGCCGCTTTCGCCCGCATGAGGAAGACGAGATCGGCACATTGCTGCATGGCCCCGGCGGGCGCTGGTTCATCAGCTATGATGAGACTGGCGAGGCCGAGCGTGGATATCGGTTCGAAGATGAACGCTTCGTGCCGGGTGAATATGTCTCCATCCGCGAGGATGATGGCGTGGTGCACACCTTCCGTGTGACACGGGTTCGCTTGGTCGATTAGAGCCAAAACTTGAGGCGCACCAATCGGTTGCGACGACGAAATACGTGACCTCAAAAGCAGATTTCTGGCGCACACATTGCCGTCAATTCATGCTCGTCAATGCATCGCCGCGATAAAAAAACAGTGAAACAAGCAATTCCCTGCTTGCGCGCGACCCGCCCTGCCTCCCATCATGGAGGTGATGGGTCTGGCGCGCTCTGGCCGGAAGATTAGGAGGATTTTTCAGGCGCTACGGGGGCATAACTGAGAGGACGATGTCCAATGGACGTGTTTGCACGCTTTGCCGAAACCTATAGCCGGTCGCAGACTGAAGAGCTCAGCCTGCAGGATTATCTGCTTGGCTGTCGGGATGACGCTTCTTTTCGCGCGACTGCCGCAGAGCGTATGATCGCCGCGATCGGCGAGCCTGAATTTATTGATACCTCCAAGGATAGCCGGCTTGGCCGGATCTTCCTGAACCGCACCATCAAGCTCTATCCGGCCTTCGCCGAGATGTATGGGATGGAAGAGACGATCGAACGGATCGTCGGTTTCTTCCGCCACGCCGCGCAAGGGTTGGAAGAGCGCAAGCAGATCCTTTACCTGCTCGGCCCGGTGGGCGGCGGTAAGTCTACCCTGGCCGAGAAGCTCAAGCTCCTGATGGAAGCTGAGCCAATTTATGTACTCAAGGCCGGTGATGAGATCAGTCCGGTCTTTGAATCTCCGCTTGGCCTTTTCGATGCGGACCGCATGGGCGATGTGCTGGAAGACAAGTATAATGTTCCGCGTCGTCTCCTGCGCAGTCCGGCCAGCCCCTGGGCGGTCAAACGTCTGGACGATCTGGACGGCGATATTTCGAAGTTTTCAGTGGTGAAGCTTTATCCCTCGCGCTTGCGCCAGGTCGGCATTGCCAAGACTGAGCCGGGTGACGAGAACAATCAGGATGTGTCGGCCCTGGTCGGTAAGCTGGACATCCGAAAGCTGGAACATCTGTCGCAAAACGATCCGGATGCCTACAGTTTCTCTGGCGGCCTCAACCGCACCACGCAGGGGCTCCTGGAATTTGTCGAGATGTTCAAGGCGCCGATCAAGGTGCTCCACCCGCTGCTGACGGCGACCCAGGAAGGGTCTTATGTCGGCACGGAAAATATCGGCGCGATCCCCTATAATGGCATCATCCTGGCGCACTCGAACGAAAGCGAATGGCGCCAGTTCAAGAACAACCGCAACAATGAGGCCTTCCTCGACCGCATCTCGGTGGTGAAGGTACCCTATTGCCTGCGCGCCACGGAAGAAGCGCAGATTTACGAAAAACTGCTGGAGCAGTCGGAACTGTCCGAAGCCCCCTGCGCGCCACAGACACTTGATATCATGGCCCGCTTCTCCGTGCTCACCCGGCTTCGCGAGCATGAGAACTCCAATCTCTATTCCAAGATGCGTGTCTATGATGGCGACTTCCTGAAGGATACCGATCCGCGCGCCAAGAGCATGCAGGAATACCGCGACGAGGCCGGCCCGGATGAGGGTATGGAAGGGGTCTCGACCCGCTTTGCCTACAAGGTTCTGTCGGAAGTGTTCAACCATGACACGGACGAAGTTGCCGCCGATCCGGTGCATCTCTTCTATGTGCTCGACCGCGCGATCCGGCGTGAGCAGTACCCGGATGAAACCGAGGAAGCCTATCTCGATCACATCAAGACAGAGCTGACCCCGCGCTATGTCGAGTTCATCGGCTACGAGATCCAGAAGGCCTATCTGGAGAGCTATTCCGATTACGGGCAGAATCTGTTTGACCGCTATATCGCCTATGCCGATGCCTGGATCGAGGATCAGGACTACAAGGACCCCGACACCGGCCAGATGTTCGACCGCGACGTGCTGGAATCAGAACTTGAGAAGCTGGAGCGCCCGGCTGGCGTGTCGAATCCGAAGGATTTCCGCAACGAGGTCGTGAAATTCGTCCTGCGGGCCCGGGCCGAGAATGAAGGCAAGAATCCCGATTGGCGGGAATATGAAAAGCTCCGCCGCGTCATCGAAAAGCGCATGTTCGGCCAGGTCGAGGACCTCTTGCCGGTCATCAGCTTCGGTGCCAAGCGGGACAAGGATTCCGATGCCAAGCATCATGAATTTGTGAAACGCATGACCGAACGGGGATATACTGAGCGTCAGGTCCGCCGCCTGGTGGAATGGTATATGCGCGTGAACAAGGCAGGGTAGGAGGATGCCCTGCAAAACGGGCTGGGGGGCCTGAACCGGAGACCCAATGAAGAACTTCATCGACCGTCGCCTTAATCCCAAGGACAAGAGCCTTGGCAATCGGCGGAAGTTCTTGCGCCGTGTGCGCGGGCAGGTGAAGGCCTCTGTCGACGAAGCCATTCGGAACCGGAAAATCGCCGATGTGGACCGCGGCGACAAGGTCGGCGTTCCAGCAGATGGTATCCGTGAGCCGCGCTTTCGATATGAGCCTGGCTCCGGCCGGGTCGAGCGCGTTTTGCCGGGCAACAAGCAGTTCGGCGTTGGCGACCGTATCCGTAAACCTCCCCAGGGCGGTGGCGGCGGGCGCGGCAAACAGGGATCAGAACAAGGCGAGGGCGAGGATGAATTCGCCTTCGTGCTCTCGCGCGAGGAGTTCCTCGACATCTTTTTCGAGGATCTGGAACTGCCGGATCTGATAAAGCACACCCTGAAAGAGCTTGAGACCTTCAAGCCGCGCCGGGCTGGCTATTCGGTGACGGGCTCACCGTCAAATCTCGCCGTGATCAACACGATGAAGAATGCCATGGGCCGACGCATCGCCCTGCGCCGGCCGTCCACAGCCGATGTGGCGGAACTCAAGGATGAGCTGTTCAAGCTGGAAAAGGTCTCCGAGCCGAGCGCGGCACAGAAGAAGCGGATCAAGGCGCTGCATGAGGAGATCGAGGAGAAATCCCGCCGGCGCGCCGCGATCCCCTATATCGATCCGCTCGATGTGCGTTTTAAAATGTTCGACAAGGAGCCGCAGCCCAACGCCAATGCGGTGATGTTCTGCCTGATGGATGTCTCGGCCTCCATGGGCGAACGGGAAAAGGATCTCGCCAAGCGCTTCTTCGTGCTACTGCATCTCTTCCTGACGCGCCGCTATGACAAGATCGAGCTGGTTTTCATTCGCCACACGCACAATGCCCAGGAGGTCGACGAGGAAACCTTCTTCCACTCGCGCGAAACCGGCGGCACGGTGGTCTCCACCGCGCTGGAGGAGATGCGAAAGGTGATCGATGCGCGCTATCCGGCGAGCGACTGGAACATCTATGCCGCCCAGGCCTCCGATGGCGACAATTTCCCCGGCGACAGCGACCGTTGCCTTGCTTTCATGCGTGAGGCGATCATGCCGCTGGTGCAGTATTTTGCCTATATCGAGATCATTGACGAGGCCGAGGCCGAGTTCCTGCTGTCGGACGAGACCGGCGTGGAACTGTGGACCACCTATCAGAAGCTCACCAATGACTGGGGCAATTTCGCCATGAAGCGGATCTCGCGTCCGGCCGATATCTATCCGGTGTTCCGCGAACTGTTCGCGCGCAATGCAAGGGAGAGTGCAAATGCCTGAAGCCTCCCAAACCAAGAAGACAGCGCCCCGGCGCAAATCCCGCAAAGCGGCGCCGAAAAAGCCTGCCTATCTTTTCGAGGGGCCGGACTGGACCTTCGAGACCATGAACCGGACCTATGCCGCGATCGAGGAGATCGCGCTCACAGAACTGGGTCTGGATCTCTATCCCAACCAGATCGAGATCATTTCATCGGAGCAGATGCTGGATGCCTATGCTTCCACTGGCATGCCCCTGATGTATGGCCACTGGAGCTTTGGGAAGAGTTTCCTCAGCGAGGAGCGACTCTACCGCAAGGGCCTGCGCGGTCTCGCCTACGAGATCATCATCAATTCCAGCCCGTGCATCTCCTACAATATGGAAGACAATACGATGGCGACGCAGACGCTCGTCATGGCCCATGCGGCTTTCGGGCATAATCACTTCTTCAAGAACAATCACCTCTTCCGCATGTGGACTGATGCGGAGGGTATTCTCGACTATCTGGAATATGCTCGCAATTTTGTGCTCGATTGCGAGGAACGCTATGGCGAGCGCGAGGTGGAACGGGTGCTGGATGCCGCCCACGCCCTGATGCCCAATGGTGTGTTCCGCTATGAGCGTCCAGCCCGGCCAAGTCTGCAGGAGGAGCGCTTGCGCCATCGCGAGCGCCTGGCCCAGGAAGAGGCGGAGGTAAACTATCTTTGGGAACGGCTGGAGGGAAAGACACGCAAGAAAGGCCGCCGCCGTGTTGCAGAGGTCGATCCGCGCAGCCAGATACAGCTCCCTGAGGAGAACCTCTTATATTTCCTTGAGCAGTATAGCCCGATCCTGAGCAACTGGCAGCGCGAGCTATTACGTATCACCCGAAATATCGCTCAGTATTTCTACCCGCAACGTCAGACCAAGGTGATGAATGAAGGCTGCGCGACGTTTGTACATTACTATATCGTCAATCGGTTGCACGAGAAGGGTCTGATCACCGATGGTGCGCTGTTCGAGATCCTGCACCAGCATACCGGCGTGATCACGCAGCCTGATTTCGATGATCCGCGCTTCTCCGGCATCAACCCTTACGCTCTCGGCTTTGCGATGATGAGCGATATCAAGCGCATGGCGCTTGAGCCGACAGAGGAAGACCGGGAATATTTCCCGCGCATTGCCGGGGCGGGCAACTGGCAGGACATATTGAAGAATGTCTGGGCCAATTACCGCGATGAAAGCTTCATCCAGCAATTCCTCAGCCCGAAACTGGTGCGTGACTTCCACATGTTCTCGCTGCAGGGCGAGGAACGCTCGCGCTATTACACCGTCAACGGCATTCATGATGATCGCGGCTTTCGCACCATCCGCAACACGCTGGCGCGCAATCATGACCTCTCTGTGATCGAGCCGGATATCCAGGTTGTTGATGTGGATTTCCTTGGTGATCGATCCTTGTTCCTGGAATGCCACATGTCGGACGGGGCTCGGCTTGCGACGCGCGACCGTGACAGCGTCTTGCGCCATGTCGAGCATCTGTGGGGCTTTGATGTCGAACTTGAGGAGGTCGGTGCTGCGCCGGCGCCTTCGGCCAATGTGAGTTAATACTTGCAATCACAAAGGATATACTTGGGTAGACATTCTTGTTGTGCTGCAAACATCGTTGTTGTTAACGAGTTAGTCGCAATTAGATGTTTTACATGGAATCAGTCTTCCATGCCTGACCTTCTGGAACCGCCCGTGTCATTCTTGAAGAAACTTATGGGCCGCACGCCTGAGCCTGAACCGGAGCTCCCCGAAGAGCCGGTCGAGCATCGCCGTGCGCACCGGGCCGGAACCTATAAGGTGGTCTCGGTCACATATCCCAGCGGCTATGTCCGCAAGGGGATCGCCGTTGATCTTTCCGCCACCGGCGTGCGTGTGCGCTTTTCCCAGCGTGGTGAGTTGCCCGCGCATGTCGATCTCAAGATCGATGGCGTTCCGGGCGTCCTGTCTGCCGAGGTGGTCTGGCAGGAAACCTATGATGCGGGGCTGAAATTTGTCAGCTAGGCAGCCGGTCGGGCATGTTGGCGATGGGCATCGTATCGCCGCCTTTCTCGAGATGATCAGCGCTGAGCGCGGCGCGGCCGCAAATACGCTAGAGGCCTATGGCCGCGATCTTGATGATGCGTCCGAGTTTCTGGCGGGCGGTTTGATCAAGGCCACGCCCGCGAATCTGCGGGGATATATCCAGGATCTGGGCCGGCGCGGTATGGCGCCTGCGACGATTTCCAGAAAACGCTCTGCCCTGCGCCGGTTTTTCCGCTTCCTGTTTCAGGAAGGTGACCGCAGCGATGATCCAACCTCCCAGCTGGATGCGCCGAAATCGCGTCGTGTTGTGCCCGATGTGCTGAGCCGGGAGGAGATGATGACCCTGATCACGGCCTGCGGCGAGGACACACGGCTCAGTTGTCTCGTCGAGCTTCTTTATGGCGCGGGCCTGCGCGCCAGCGAGCTTGTTTCCTTGCAGATGAGTGCACTGCCACGTCGCCGTAACGGGTGCTGGGAGACCCAGGCGATCACTGTGCGTGGCAAGGGTGGAGCAGACCGGCTTTGCCCGTTGGGCTCGCCCGCGCTTGCCGCCATCGCCGCCTGGCTGGATGTGCGCGCGGAGAGTTTGCCGAAAACCGAAGCTGCGGCCAGGCGCGCGGCACCCTTCCTGTTCCCATCGCGTGGCAAGACAGGTCATCTCACTCGCCGGCGCCTGGGACAGATGCTGGACGATCTCGCCGCGACAGTGGGTCTGGCGCCCGAACGCCTGCACCCACATGCCCTGCGCCATGCCTATGCCACGCACCTTCTGCAGGGTGGGGCGGATCTGCGCAGTGTGCAGACTCTGCTCGGCCATGCCGACATCGCCACGACGCAGATTTATACGCATGTCATTGCAGATGAGTTGTCCGAACTCCTGGAAACCACGCACCCGTTAGCGCGCGATTGAAATCGAGATCGCGCCGAAACGCTGTGGTCCGTCTTGCGCCACGAACTGTTCGGTGCGGTGCACATAGGTGAAGGAGACCTGTACGGCCTTGTAGTGCAGGGCGATCCCGGTCTGGATATCGCCGACAAGAATGCGCCGATCCCGAACAGAGGGGCTGTCACGGAACGAGTTTCCGTCCAGGAAGATATCGCGCGCGACCGCCCGCGCATCTGCGCCGATAAAGAGATAACCGCCAAGCTCCTCATGCGGGTCGAATACCCCAGCACCGGAAAGAGCCGGACGAATGCGCGGCGGCCCGAAGTCTGATCCCAGGTCAAATCCGATGCGCGCCATCCCGCCAATCGCGGCATAGGTGCGCACATTGCCCAGAGCGCCACCATAATGCAGCCCGTAGTCTGTCTCCAGGTTGAAGGGCAGACCCGGCCCGTCATACATGCGCAGACGCTGGGCGATCAGCTCCAGTCCAGGTTCATCATGCAGTTGACTGTCCCAGCCGCGCGGCTCCACACCATTGATCATCTCATGCCAATTGGTCTGTACGAACTTTCCTGCGGCTGACGGGCCGACCATGCCGAGATTGAGTTGCAGGGAGTCCTGGGTCTTGGCGTCGCGCGCGACGACGGTTCCCGAAACATGCAGCCAGCCGGCATAGGGGCGATCCTCTGGATCGGGGACCGGCGCGGAAATATCCTCGGGCGTGTAGATCGCATGAGCTAAGGCAAAGCCCTGATGCAATTTGATCCGTTCCAGGTCCAGCCCCGGCACCAAATCGGCGGCCTCGCGCAGTACAGGAAAGACCCGGTCTGCCGGGCTGACCCGCTCGATCCGAATGCCGTTGGAGTAATTTCTGTCCGTGCCGCCAAAAAGATCATTCTCGGAGGTCAGTGAGATAACCCCGCGTTCCTGGCCCATGGCCTGACTTGCCAGGCCGAGAAAGGCCAACGCGGTGATCAAGAATCTGCGCATTCGCAATGCCCCTTCTGGTAGTATACGCGTTCTCTTTGCCACTGCCCGAGGCGATACGAAACAGAGAGCAAAGAAACAGGCGAAATTTTAATCAAAACTGCAGCGGCCATTTCAGGCCAGCCTTAAAACGCATGCTGTATCCCAGAGACACCAGGGTTCCAGAACGGAGCCTGAATGCCTAAGAAAACAGGATTGGGATATGGAACAGCAGACCAAAGTCGCACAGAGTGTGCGTGGTCCTAATGGCGTGAAACTGACGCTTGCCGATCTGCCACCGGCCAATATTTCCCGCTGGGTGACCCGCCGCAAGGCTGAGGTTGTCGCTGCCGTGCAAGGTGGATTGCTCAGCCAGAAGGAAGCGCTGCGCCGGTATGGCCTCTCGGAAGAGGAGTATTCCGGGTGGGAGCGCCTCTACAGCACCTATGGTACGAAGGGGCTGCGCGCCACGCGCCTTCAGCAGTACCGCTAGAAATACCCGTCTGCCCTTTGCAAGGTGCAGCAGCTGAGCTTGGAAACTCATCCGCATCCGGCCTGTCGGGTTAAGGCCGGATTTACTCTGGTTCACTAAGGATCAGGCCACGAACAACCCTAATTTCGGGGAAGTTGTGGAGTGTTCCTGATGCGATCCAAATCGCCCGCCATCCTGCCGACCGGATTGCTTCTGGTGGCATTGCTGTTGGCATTCGGCCTGACAGGCTGGCGGGCGACTTTATTTTTTTCGCCTGCATCTGCTTACACTCAGCCGGCGGGAGCCTCCCTGCTTGAACAACGCCTGACGGGACTTGTGACGACCTTGCTAGGCGAGGGCGCGGCTCAGGTGCATCAGTCTATCCGCCCGGATGGCAGCCGGGCGCTTCTGGTTCTGGTTGATGATAGCCCGGCCGCACAGCGCGTCTCCGATGCTGCGCTTGGCGAGCTGGTTTCAGATGCCATCTTCGTTGATACAATTGCTGGGGATACGGTCACAGTGCGCCGGATTGCCTTTGCAAAAGCTCCTGCTGGCGCGCTCTCTGCCGTAGAGATCATGGAATTGGCTGGCCTGGTGGGACTCTGTATTGTCCTGACAGGCGTGTTGGTGGTGACCCGGCCTGGCTCAGCTCTCGTTCAACACGGCCGTGCTGCAGCGCCGTCTACCCCGCGATCATCTGCTGTTGAGGCCCCAGCGGCGGGCTTGAACACACAATTGGCTGCCCAGCGTATCGGTGAAGATCCAACTCGTGCAGCACATGTGATTCGCGGCTGGCTGTCGCAGGAGGTTCATGAGGCATGAGCACTGGTAGGGATCTGCGCGGCTCCAACCGGCCCGGCCCGGCAGCAGCGGCCATGCTTTTGCGCGCCGTTGGTCGGGACGCAGGGCCAGTCTGGGCCCAATTGACAGAGAAAGAGACCGCCGCCATCACGGCACAGATGAATCGTCTGCCCTCGGATAATCCTGTCTCTGACAAGGCCGCACTTGAGGCGTTTCTCCTGGAAACGCGTCCGGGCATGCCTGGGCAGGGCGCACAAGCCGAACGTCAGGCGCCGCAGGGCATTTGGGCCCGATTGGAGGGCGCACATGCGCCACTCCTGGCCGCGCTGGTGAATCAGGAGAGCCCACAAGTGGCAGCCTGGATCATGACTCAGTTGGAGCACAAGCTTGCCGCAAGTGTTGTGCGCATGCTGGATGAGGCCTCCAGCCTTGCGATCCTGCAGCGCCTTGTGGATCTGCGCCCGCCTGCCAGGCCGGTAGCGGATCTGATTGAGGCCAGCCTGGCTGAAACCCTATCCCGGATCGGGCCTGAAGCCGGCCTTGATGGCCATGCGCGTGTCGCGCGAATTGTCGATCAGCTCGACCGTGAGCGCGAAAAGGCTCTGATGGCGGGTCTGGCGGCCGCAAATCCCGGTGCGGCGGAGCGTATTCGCGCGTTGATGTTCACCTTCGAGGACCTCACTGCGCTGCCGCCCGCCGGTATGCAGACCCTGTTGGCCAGGTTGATCGCGGTGTCCTGACCATGGCGCTCAAAGGCGCGCGGTTGGAGCTGACCAACGCGTTTTTCTCCAATCTAACCCGCCGCGCCGGCGCAGTGATCCGCGAGGAGATGACGGCGCTCGGCCAGGTGCGGCGCAGCCAGGTGAATGCGGCGCGCCAGGAGATTGTCGAGCTGGCGCGCGCTTTGTTGCGTCAGGGCGAGATCCGCACTGATACAGGCGGCAGCGATGATGACGAGCTGGTGGAATGACCCGGCGCCGCGTTGAAAGCTTCAAGCCGTTCGCATTCCAGGCTGATTTCGCGCCTCAACCGGTTGGCGACCTCGCGCCTTGTGATGAAAGTGAACTGCCCGCCTCATTGTCCCAAATGGCAGCTTTGGGGGCACAATTACAGGCTGAAGCCATGGCCTCGGCCCGTGCCACGTTGGATGCAGCGGTCATTGAAAAGCTGGAAGCTGCGATCGTGCAGATCAGTGCTGCGGCTGGTGAGCTCAATCGCCTGGCCGAACATCTCGATGCGGCAGGCCAGGCTGGGCTGATCGGGCCGGGCGCGGCGGCCCTGGCTGAACGCGCGGCGAAGCATATTTGTGATGGTCAGGGCGATTTGTTTGCAACCTGTAAAGCCTTGCGTGCGACCGGTTAGGTTCAAACCCGGTCCGACGGAGCCCGTATTTCATGACACAGCCTGCCAATCCCGCCCTTCAGCGCACCTTGATGGATGTGCCCGTTCGCGTGGATGTGGTGCTGGGCGAAATGCGCATGTCGATGGAAGATCTGATGGCACTCAGCCCTGGTGAAGTGCTCGCGCTGGAGCGTGAGATCACCGAGGATGTCGAGATCTATGTCTCAGATCGCCTGATGGCGCGCGGACGTCTTGTGGTGGCCGATGGCGAGTTGGGCGTGACCCTGTCGGAAATCGTCGACGAGCGCCGCGCGGCCTAAACTTTGAAGCCCTTTAGATTTTGACGGCACTTAGAGATCCGCGAATCCCCGCGAAAGCGGGGGTCCAAGGACGAAAGAGGCGGCCAGGCGCTCCCGGTTGAAGCAATAGTCCACGGACACCTGCTTTCGCAGGTGTCTGCGGCGTAAATGCGATAGGCTGAATCTTGGGAGGCTTTAGGAACCAGATTCCCCGTTCGGGGCCGATTGCAGCAGGATATAACGCTCAATCCCGATCCGCTCGATCAGGTTGAACTGTGTCTCGATATAATCGACATGCTCTTCCTCATTGTGGAGGATCTTTCCGAACAGGTCGCGGCTGACATAGTCGCGCAGCTCCTCGGCCTTTTCCATGGCGTCGCGCAGCAGAGGGATGGCATCCATCTCCAAGGCCAGATCGCATTCGAGAATCTCTTTTACATTTTCACCGATGCGAAGACGGCCCAGATCCTGGAGATTGGGCAGGCCGCCAAGAAACAGAATCCGTTCGATCAGCCAGTCGGCATGCTCCATCTCCTCGATGGATTCCTTGTACTCATACTCGCCCAGGATGGAGACGCCCCAATCCTTGAGCATGCGCGCATGCAGGAAATACTGGTTGATCGCGGTCAGCTCGTTCTTCAGTGCCGCGTTCAGGAAGTCGATGATTTCCGGTTCGCCCTTCATGCCAGTCTCCTCTGATTCAATCACACGGAATTGGGCTAGGCCAAGTCCCGCAAGGAGGCAAGAAGCCTCGAAAAATCAATACTGAGAGGCAGTTGCAAGCCGGGTTTACTCGGCGGCCAGCAAAGGGACATCCAGTGTCTGGCGCTGCTGCTCACAGGCGACAACTTCCGCCATGGCCGGCTTGCATTTTCCGCAGTTGAACTGGCAGCCATGATGGGCCTGGACCGTGTCCGGACACTGCGCCCCGGCCCGCACGGCTTCGCGTACGGCAGTCTCATTCAGGCGGCGGCAAATGCAGATCATCATGATGAAAAGATTTTGCCTGCGAATGCGAATGATTGTCAACTGCGAAAGTGTAAAGAGGCGAGCAACTATGATCGGCCTCACGCGTCCGGCGAGCCCTCCTCCCAGCCGAACACATCCTCAAGCCCGACGCCGAAGAGGCGGGAGATACGAAAGGCGCTTTCCAGAGAGGGGGAATAGCGCCCTTGCTCGATGGCGATCACGGTCTGGCGGGTCACACCGATCGCCTCCGCCAGGGCCGCCTGGCTCATCTCGTCATGGGCCGCACGCAATTCTTTCACGCGATTGGTAATGGGCGGACGTTTAGCCATGGTTCAAACGCCCCTGCGATAAAACCAGACCTGGAAGCCGTATTCGGCGATCTGCGAGGCCATCAGGCCAGCAAAGATCGTATGAAACAGAAGGTTCCCGTCCTGGGTCCAGGCATAGTTGAAGAGGCCCGCAACGGCAGCAAAGCCCAGCGCATAGCCAGACCAGTTGCCTGCCTTGGCGAGGATCATCTCCTCGCGCTCATCGGCTGGCGCATTGGCTTCCTTGCCCGAAATCGCCGCGACAATGGGCATGACAATGATCGAGGCGATGATGATGAACACCACATAAGCAATCACCAGCGGCACGATTGGCGGTGCTGTCTCTCCTGCGGTCAGTGAGATGGCGATGATCTTTTGGTAGTAAAACAGGCCAGCGAGCGTGAGGATCACGATCATGGCCCAGGCTGTCTTTTCCCGGAATGGCATGGTTTAGTCCTTTCGTGTCAAAAATTCCTGACACCCATATAGTAAGGTATTTTTGACATGTCAAATATATCGGACATGTATCTCCGCAGTGGCCCGCAAAATCATTGAGCTTGTTGGTGATGTGACCTAGTCAGGAACGGCTGCAGTTTGGGAGGCTTCTATGGCAAATGACAGCGCAAGCATGATCGCAGGTTTGATATTTCTGATCTTCTATGCCGCGATCATCATCGTCAGTATCATCGCGTATTGGAAAATCTGGAGCAAAGCCGGGTTCAATGGCGCCTGGTCGCTGTTGATGATCATTCCAATTGTCGGCTTTATCTCATTTCTTTATCTCGGCTTTGCTGAGTGGCCGGTTCGCAAGCAGATGGGATCTGACCCACGCGCCTTCGACTAGGCACGGGTGATCACTCTCGTG
>JALEGE010000062.1 GCA_022760335.1 Hyphomonadaceae bacterium | reverse complement strand
TTCGTTTCGCGATGGATCGCGCTCAGGGCTGTGGCCCAGCACCGGCGTCCGCAAGGCGCGGGGCGCTGCGGCAAAGCCGGTCTATCGAGGCGGAGCGCCCCCCTCTCCCGTCCGCGGGAGAGGGGTTAGGGGTGAGGGCGGGGACCTGCCTACGGGCGCTAACTTTTGCGTAAAGACCGCGGCCCTCACCCTCGATCCCTCTCCCGCAGCCGGGAGAGGGAGGCGCGAGTGGCCGGCGGTATGCCGAATTTGTGAGACTTTAGCTTGCGGTGCGCGCAGATTTTTCGCCTGCCACCCCGCCCGCGCCAGCACGCTGCGCCAATCCTCTTCACCCGCCAGGTGCCGGTTCAGCGCGGCGCGCTCCGGGCTGAGATCGAGCCAGGTGACATGGATCCAGCCATACCAGGTGATCTCAATGCTCAAGCCAGCATGGGCATGGCCGTCTTCGATCAACCGCCCCGTCCAGGCCACAAAAGCGCGCAAGCTGACCCACAACACCGGCCAGAACAGCGGGTGCACGCGGGAGAAGGGATCGGCCAGTGCGGTCATGGGCTGAAGTGTGGGCGATAGGGCAAGTGGGTCGGATAAATATGCCGAATCTCACAGGGAATCCCCCGGATTCGAAAACATCTTGACTTTTCTGCAAGGCCGGGGTTGCGCCCCTGTGGGGAAGGTGTTAACGACCCTCCCTTCCGGGAGATTTCGCTATAGTTTGCGGAGCCTCCCGCTTTCCTGTCCGAGACCATAGGCTGCCTTTCGGGGCGGTAAATTTCAAGTCGAAATGCCTATGCAGACGGGGTGAGGCGAGACGGGGGCAGGTGCCCTCCCGATCAACGAGCCCCGGGCAGGCGCTGGAGAAGGACCCGGATTTCCGGGGCTTTTGAAGGCAGACACCCGGGCGCCCGGATGGTCCGGTCGCTCAGTAATGGAGACCCGTAATGGATAGAGCTGGAAAGGAAGCCGCTCTGGAGACGCTGAAAGGTGTTTTCGATGAGAGCGGCGTGGTGGTTGTCACCCATTATTCCGGTCTGACCGTTGCGGAAATGACCGGCCTTCGGTCCAAGCTGCGCGAGCAGGGCGGGCAATTGAAGGTGATCAAGAACCGGCTGGCGAAGATCGCGCTGGAAGGCAAGGGTGGCGATGCCGCGTCCGAGCTGTTCCAGGGCCCTGTCGCCATCGCATTCTCCCCCGATCCGGTCGCGGCCTCGAAGGTCGTGGCGGATTACACCAAGGAGAATGAGAAACTGGTCCTGATCGGCGGGATCATGGACGAGACCGTGCTGGACGCCAATGGCGTGCAGGCCCTCGCCAAGCTTCCGTCGCTCGACCAGCTGCGCGGCAAACTTATCGGCCTTATCCAGGCTCCGGCCACGAAAGTGGCGGGCGTGGTTCAGGCGCCGGCAGGTCAGCTCGCCCGTGTTATCAAGGCATATGCCGAGAAGGACGCGGCCTGATCGTTTCCGCAAACGCTCCAGACAAACTCACCCCAATCAATCTCAGGAACTTAAACAATGTCCAAGCTTGAACAAATTGCTGAAGACCTCTCTTCCCTGACCGTCCTTGAGGCGGCTGAACTGGCCACGCTTCTCGAAGAGAAGTGGGGCGTCTCCGCGGCGGCTCCGGTCGCCATGGCGGCGATGCCTGCTGGCGGCGATGCCGGCGGCGCGGCAGCTGAAGAGAAGACCGAATTCGACGTTATTCTCACCGCCGGTGGCGACAAGAAAATCGGCGTCATCAAGGTCGTGCGTGAAGTGGTTTCCGGCCTCGGCCTCAAGGAAGCCAAAGAGCTCGTTGAAAGTGCTCCCAAGCCTATCAAGGAAGGCGTCTCGAAAGAGGAAGCCGAAGAGCTCAAAAAGAAATTCGAGGATGCCGGCGCCACCGTCGAGATCAAGTAAGATCCGGCGGTTGCCATCAAGGCAACCTCAACTGGCAGAGGCCCGCCTGCGCGGAGACGGGTTCTCGCGTTCTGCCTATTCGCGGCGATCCTGTATTTTCAGGGTCGCCGTTCCGCGTAACTGGCGGTAGTTGGCCGCCGGGCCTGGGTTAAAGTGGTGTCCGAAGGGGGATGATCCACTGCCTGATGGTCCGGGGCGAAAACAGGGATCGATAATGGCGCTCTCCTTCACGGAAAAGAAACGCATCCGCAAATCCTTCGGCAAGATTCGCGAAGCCATTGAAATGCCAAACCTGATCGAGGTTCAGCGCGACTCCTACGAGCAGTTCCTGCAGATGAACCTGGCCCATGCCCAGCGTACGCAGGAAGGGCTGGACGGCGTCTTCAAGTCGGTGTTCCCGATCAAGGATTTCTCCGAGCGCGCGGTGCTCGACTATGTGTCCTATGAGTTTGAGCCGCCGAAATTTGACGTTGAAGAATGCATGCAGCGCGACCTGACCTATCAGGCGCCGCTGAAAGTGCGCCTGCAATTGGTCGTTTTCGACGTCGACGAGGAAACCGAGGCGCGTTCCATCAAGGAAGTGAAGGAGCAGGATGTCTATCTCGGTGATATCCCGCTGATGACCGACAAGGGCACGTTCATCGTGAACGGCACCGAGCGCGTGATTGTCTCCCAGATGCACCGTTCGCCGGGTGTGTTCTTCGATCACGACAAAGGCAAGACCCACACTTCGGGCAAGCTGCTCTTTGCCGCGCGGATCATCCCGTATCGCGGCTCCTGGCTCGATTTCGAGTTCGACGCCAAGGACATCCTGAACGTCCGTATCGACCGCAAGCGCAAGCTGCCGGCCACGACGCTGATGTATGCGCTCGGCCTGGACACTGATGAGATTCTCGACCGGTTCTATGGCCGTTCGGTCTATCGCATCCATAAAGCTGGCTGGGTCACTGGCTTCAATGCCGAGGCCTGGAAGGGCTCCAAGCCGGACTATGATCTCACCGATGCCAAATCGGGTGAGGTGATCGCGCCGGCGGGCAAGAAGATCACGGCCCTGCGCGCCAAGCGCATGGGCGAGGCCGGCACGGATGAAATCCTGGTGCCGTCCAAGGCGCTGGAAGGCAAGTTCCTCGCCGCCGACATCGTCAATATGGAAACTGGCGAGATCTGGGGCGAGGCCGCAGACGAGCTGACCGAAGAGCTGATCGCCGAACTGCGCGACAATGGCGTGAAGGCGATCGAGGTGCTCGATATCGACGCCAATGCCCGTGAGGGCGGGGCGCGCGGTCCCTGGCTGCGTAACACGCTGGCGGCTGACAAGAACGAGACCCGTTTCGAGGCGCTGTCAGATATCTACCGTGTCATGCGCCCGGGCGAGCCGCCCACCGAGGAGGCTGCTGAGGCACTGTTCCAGCAGCTCTTCTTCGACTCTGAGCGTTATGATCTCTCGGCCGTTGGCCGGGTGAAGCTCGACCAGCGTCTGTCTGTTGCGCTCGACGCGTTCGAAGAGGGCACAGATGAGGTGCGTATCCTGCGCAGGGAAGATATTCTCGGCGTCGCTGAGGTGATCTTGAACCTCAAGGATGGCATCGGCGAGGTTGACGATATCGATAACCTGTCGAACCGCCGTGTGCGCTCTGTCGGTGAGTTGATGGAGAACAATTACCGGATCGGCCTGGTGCGCATGGAGCGCGCGATCAAGGAGCGCATGAGCTCTGTCGATATCGACACGGTGATGCCGCACGACCTGATCAACGCCAAGCCGGTCGTGGCTGCGGTGCGTGAATTCTTCGGCTCCTCGCAGCTGTCGCAGTTCATGGACCAGACCAATCCGCTGTCGGAAATTACCCACAAGCGCCGTCTCTCCGCGCTTGGCCCGGGCGGTCTCACGCGTGAAAGAGCAGGCTTCGAGGTGCGCGACGTGCACCCGACCCATTATGGCCGGATCTGTCCGATTGAGACGCCGGAAGGCCCAAATATCGGCCTGATCAACTCGCTGGCGACCCATGCCCGCATCAACAAGTATGGCTTCATCGAAAGCCCGTACCGTAAGGTGGATGATGGCAAGCTCACTGATGAGGTGGTCTATCTCTCGGCGATGAAGGAGAGCCAATACTCCATCGCCCAGGCCAACTCGCCGGTGAATGATGAGGGCGAGCTGACCAATGAGCTGATCAATGCCCGCCGCAATGGCGAGGCCATGGTGCTGAATGTCAGCGAAATCGAGTATATGGACGTTTCGCCGAAACAGGTTGTTTCGGTGGCTGCCTCGCTCATTCCTTATCTGGAAAACGATGACGCCAACCGTGCCTTGATGGGCTCAAACATGCAACGTCAGGCTGTGCCGTTGGTGAAGGCCGAAGCTCCGCTGGTTGGAACGGGCATGGAGTCCGTCGTGGCCCGCGACTCGCGCGCGGCTGTCGTGGCCAAGCGCGATGGTGTGATCGAGCAGGTGGATGCGACCCGGATCGTGGTGCGTGCGACGGCAGATTTCGACAAGGCCAAGTCGGGTGTGGATATCTATCGCCTGGCCAAGTTCCGTCGCTCCAACCAGAACTCGTGCATCAACCAGCGTCCGATCTGTAAGGTCGGGGACATCGTTGCCAAGGGCGATATCATCGCCGACGGCCCGTCGACCGACCTTGGTGAGTTGGCGCTCGGCCGCAACGTGCTCGTCGCGTTCATGCCGTGGAATGGCTACAATTTCGAGGACTCGATCCTGATCTCCGAGCGTATTGTGCGCGACGATGTCTTCACCTCGATCCACCTGGAAGAGTTCGAGATCGCTGCGCGCGATACCAAGCTCGGCCCGGAAGAGATCACCCGCGACATTCCCAATGTGGGTGAAGAGGCCCTGCGTAATCTCGACGAAGCCGGCATCGTTGCCGTCGGCGCCGAGGTTCAGGCCGGGGACATCCTGGTCGGCAAGGTGACGCCGAAGGGCGAAAGCCCGATGACGCCGGAGGAGAAACTCCTGCGCGCCATCTTTGGTGAAAAAGCCTCCGATGTTCGCGACACAAGTCTGCGTGTGCCACCCGGCGATGCCGGGACGGTTGTCGAGGTCCGGGTGTTCAACCGCCACGGCATCGACAAGGACCAGCGTGCGCTGCAAATCGAGCGCGAGCAGATTGAAAAGCTGCAGGAAGACAAGGAAGACGAACAGGCCATTCTGGAGCGCAACACCTATGCGCGCCTTCAGGACATGCTGGTCGGCAAGGACGCTGTCGCCGGGCCGAAAGGCTTCAAGGCCGGCAAGGTGACCTCCGGTTCGCTGGAAGACCTCGCCCGTCATGACTGGTGGGAAATCGCGCTGAAGTCCGAGGCGGCCCAGGCCGAACTGGAAGCGCTGAAGGACGCGTTCGATGACTCCATCGCCGAGCTGGAAGCGCGCTTCAACGACAAGGTCGAGAAGGTCCAGCGCGGCGATGATCTGCCGCCGGGCGTGATGAAGGTCGTAAAGGTCTTCCTGGCCGTGAAGCGCAAGCTTCAGCCGGGTGACAAGATGGCCGGCCGTCACGGCAACAAGGGGGTGATTTCCAAGATCAACCCGCTTGAGGACATGCCCTTCCTGGAAGACGGTACGCCGGTTGATATCGTGCTCAACCCGCTGGGTGTGCCGTCGCGGATGAATGTCGGTCAGATCCTGGAAACCCATACCGGGTGGGCCTCTTCGGGCCTCGGCCGCATGGTTCAGGATGCGCTGGAGGCCTGGCATCACAATCACGATGCCGATGCCCTGCGTGAGACGCTGGAAACTGTGTACGGCGATGATCAGGAGCTGCCGGAAGGCGAGGATGCGCTTGTTGAGCTGTCTTCGAACCTGACCGGCGGTGTGCCGATCGCCACGCCGGTGTTCGATGGTGCGCGCGAGCCTGACATTGTCGAGATGCTGGAACGTGCGGGCCTGGATGGGTCCGGGCAGGTGACCCTGTTTGACGGGCGCACCGGCGAGAAGTTCAAGCGCCCTGTCACGGTGGGCTACAAGTATCTCCTCAAGCTTCACCACCTGGTGGACGAGAAGATCCATGCCCGCTCGACCGGCCCGTACTCGCTCGTGACCCAGCAACCGCTGGGCGGCAAGGCCCAGTTCGGCGGCCAGCGTTTCGGGGAGATGGAGGTCTGGGCCCTGGAGGCCTATGGCGCTGCCTACACCCTGCAGGAAATGCTGACGGTGAAATCGGATGACACGGCCGGCCGGGCCAAGGTCTATGAGGCGATCGTCCGTGGCGACGACACCTTCGAGGCCGGCATCCCGGAAAGCTTCAACGTTCTGGTCAAGGAGATGCGTTCGCTCGGCCTCAATGTCGAACTCATCGAGGAAGACAATGACGAGGATGAACCCCCGGTGGCAGCCGAATAAGTCTGCCACTACAAGGCGGTAACCAGACCGCCAGTCGACATTATCGGCCGGGCTCTTCGCCCAAGCCCGGCCAACACCTCTTGAAGGAGCGGAAACGAGAGCCCCATGCGCCAAGACGTTGCCAGCATTTTCAACCCGAATACCCCGGCCCCGAGCTTCGAGGCCATTCGCATTTCCATCGCCAGCCCGGAGAAGATCCGGTCCTGGTCGTCCGGTGAGATCAAGAAGCCGGAAACCATCAATTACCGGACCTTCAAGCCCGAGCGCGACGGCCTGTTCTGCGCCCGCATCTTCGGGCCCGTAAAGGATTATGAGTGCCTGTGCGGGAAGTATAAGCGCATCAAGTATCGCGGCATCACCTGCGAGAAATGCGGCGTGGAAGTGACCCTCGCCAAGGTCCGCCGCGAGCGGATGGGCCATATCGAGCTGGCTGCGCCGGTCGCCCATATCTGGTTCCTGAAATCGCTTCCGTCCCGGATCGCGACCCTGCTCGACATGACCCTGAAGGATGTCGAGCGCGTCCTCTATTTCGAGAGCTACATCGTCACCGAGCCGGGCCTTGTGGCCGAGCTGGAGCCGAACCAGCTGCTCTCGGAAGAAGAGTATATGAATGCTCAGGACGAGCATGGCGAAGACAGTTTCACCGCCATGATCGGCGCGGAAGCCGTTGCCGAAATGCTGAAGTCGCTCGACCTGGAAACCCTGGCTGAGGATCTGCGCGAGGATCTGGCGGAGTCCACCTCCGAGCTGAAAACCAAGAAGTATTCCAAGCGCCTGAAAGTAGTGGAAAGCTTCCTGCAATCAGGCGCCAAGCCGGAATGGATGGTGTTGCAGGTCGTGCCGGTGATCCCGCCGGATCTGCGCCCGCTGGTGCCGCTCGATGGTGGCCGCTTTGCGACGTCGGATCTCAATGATCTCTATCGCCGGGTGATCAACCGCAACAACCGGCTCAAGCGCCTGATGGAACTGCGCGCGCCCGACATCATCATCCGCAATGAAAAGCGGATGCTGCAGGAATCGGTCGATGCCCTGTTCGACAATGGTCGCCGCGGCCGGGTCATCACGGGCACCAACAAGCGCCCGCTGAAATCCCTGTCGGACATGTTGAAGGGCAAGCAGGGCCGGTTCCGCCAGAACCTGCTCGGCAAGCGCGTCGATTATTCCGGCCGCTCGGTCATCGTGGTCGGCCCGAACCTGAAGCTGCACGAATGCGGCCTGCCCAAGAAGATGGCGCTGGAGCTGTTCAAGCCCTTCATCTATGCCCGCCTCGACGCCAAGGGCCTGGCTGGCACGGTGAAGGCCGCCAAGAAACTGGTGGAGAAGGAAAAACCGGAAGTCTGGGACATCCTGGACGAGGTGATCCGGGAACATCCGGTGCTCTTGAACCGCGCGCCGACGCTGCACCGTCTCGGCATCCAGGCCTTCGAGCCGAAACTGATCGAGGGCAAGGCGATCCAGCTCCACCCGCTGGCCTGCGCGGCGTTCAATGCCGATTTTGACGGCGACCAGATGGCCGTCCATGTCCCGCTGAGCCTTGAAGCGCAGCTGGAAGCGCGCGTCCTGATGATGTCGACCAACAACATTCTCAGCCCCGCGAACGGCAAGCCGATCGTGGTGCCGTCGCAGGATATCGTGCTTGGTCTCTACTACCTGTCACTCGACAAGGATAATGAGCCTGGCTGCTATCTTGAGGATGAAAATGGTGCGCCAGTGCGCGGTATCTATGCCGATTATGCGGAGATTGAGCACGCTCTGCAGACCGGCGTTCTTTCCCTGCACGCCAAGATCAAGGCGCGTTATGTCGGGGTGGATGCCGAGGGCGAACCGGTGACCCGTGTGATCGACACCACGCCGGGGCGCTACATGATTGCGTCCATTCTGCCGCGCGAAAAAGGTATGACACCTGAGCTCACCAACACGCTGATGACCAAGAAGAATGTCGGTCGCCTTATTGATGAGGTGTACCGGAACTGTGGTCAGAAGGCGACGGTGATCTTCTGTGACCAGCTGATGGCGCTGGGCTTCCGCGAAGCTGCGAAAGCCGGCATCTCGTTCGGCAAGGACGATATGGTGATCCCGCCGGCCAAGGCGAAACTGGTGCAGGACACGCGTGACCGTGTGGCCGAGTATGAGCGCCAGTATGCCGAGGGCCTCATCACCCGTGGCGAGAAGTATAACAAGGTTGTCGATGCCTGGTCGACCTGTACCGACAAGGTCGCCGACGCGATGATGGATGTCGCGGGCGAGGCCGAGATGGATCCGGAAACCGGTTTGCAGAAGGAGACCAACTCGGTCTTCATGATGGCCCATTCCGGCGCCCGGGGCTCGAAGAACCAGATGAAGCAGTTGGCCGGTATGCGCGGCCTGATGGCGCGTCCGGATGGTTCGATCATCGAGACGCCGATCATCTCGAACTTCAAGGAAGGCCTGACGGTTCAGGAGTACTTCAACTCCACCCACGGCGCCCGGAAAGGTCTCGCGGATACGGCTCTGAAAACCGCCAACTCCGGTTATCTCACCCGCCGTCTGGTCGATGTCGCCCAGGACTGCATCATCAACGAGGATGATTGCGGAACCGATCAGGGCATCCAGATCTCGGCCGTCATGGACGGTGCCGATATCGTGGTGCCTCTGTCAGAACGTCTGCTGGGCCGGACCCTGGCTGAGGACGCCAAGTCGGGTGACGGTGAAGTGATCTACCCGACCGGTACCTATGTCGACGAGACCATTGCGCTGGCGATCGAAGACGCGGGAGTCGACGAGATCAAGGCCCGTTCGCCGCTGACCTGTGAAACCAAGAGCGGCGTGTGTGTGGCATGCTATGGCCGCGACCTGGCGCGCGGCACAATCGTCAATCGCGGCGAGGCTGTCGGCGTGATTGCGGCCCAGTCGATTGGTGAGCCGGGCACACAGCTGACCATGCGGACCTTCCATATTGGCGGTGCCGCGACGGTGGCGGACCAGTCATCGGTGGATGCCAGCTTTGATGGCAAGATCGAGTTCAAGGAAGGCGCCACCGTGGCGCGCGAAGATGGCTCGCTGGTTGTTATCGGGCGCAGCATGGAAGTGTTGATCGTGGACGGCGATGGCCGCACGCGCCAATCCTTCAAACCGGCCTACGGTACGCGCCTTTACATGAAGGAAGGCGAGACTGTCGCCCGCGGCACCAAGCTGGCCGACTGGGATCCGTTCGCACAGCCGATCGTGTCGGAAGTTGCCGGTACGGCGCGCCTTGTCGATGTGATGGATGGTGTCACCGCCAAGGAAGAAACCGACGAAGTAACGGGCGTTGCCTCCCGCCACATCATCGACTGGCGCACGGCCAGCAAGTCGGCGGAAATCAAGCCGTCGGTGGTCGTTGTCGGTTCGGATGGTGAGCCGGTGACTCTGCCGAATGGTTCAGAGGCTCGTTATCTCTTGCCGGTTGGTGCGATCCTGTCGCTGGCTGATGGCGAAGAGATCAAGCCTGGCGACACCGTGGCGCGGATCTCGACCGGTGGTGCGAAGACCCGCGACATTACAGGGGGTCTGCCGCGCGTGGCCGAGCTGTTCGAAGCCCGCCGTCCGAAGGATCACGCGATTATTGCCGAGATTTCGGGCCGCGTGGAATTCGGCCGCGACTATAAGAACAAGCGTCGGATTCACATCCACCCGGAAGAGGAAGACAAGGAGTCGATCGACTTCCTGGTGCCCAAGGGCAAACACCTCACCGTGCAGGATGGTGACTTCATCAAGCGCGGTGAATATCTGATGGACGGCAATCCCGCACCGCAGGATATTCTCGCCACGCTGGGCATTGAGGCGCTCGCCAACTACCTCATCGAGGAAGTCCAGAAGGTGTACCGCCTGCAGGGCGTGCCGATTAACGACAAACACATTGAGGTGATTGTCCGGCAGATGCTGCAGAAGGTGGAAATCACCGATGCGGGCGACACCACTCTGCTGAAGGGCGAGCAGGTCGACCTCCTGGAGTTTGACGAGGCCAACGAGGCGATCCGGCGCTCGCGCAAGAAAGATCAGCGCGAGGCCCAGGGCGTTCCGGTGCTGCTCGGTATCACCAAGGCGTCGCTGCAGACGCGCAGCTTCATCTCGGCCGCCTCCTTCCAGGAGACGACACGGGTGCTCACCGAGGCAGCGGTGCAGGGCAAGGTCGATACGCTCGACGGCCTTAAGGAGAACGTCATTGTCGGCCGCCTGATCCCGGCGGGTACCGGTGGCGGGCTGCGCAGCTATCGCCGCATTGCGGCTGACCGCGATGCCAAGCTGCGGGCCAAGCGTGCCGCCGTGGCCCAGAAGGCTGCCGAGGAAGCTGAAGCGGCCGCCGCTGCTGCGCTTCCTGCGCCGGATGCTGCCGAATAGGGCAGAGCGGCGTGCCGCAAATTCCCTTTGGAAGAGGCCGGGCGATACCGCCTGGCCTTTTCTATTACATCGGCATGCCCTGCGCAGCCTCATCCCGAGCGAAGTCGAGGGACGAGGCGGGCAGCGGAGAAGTGTTCCTGGAGCACTTTAAGTTTTGGCGGAAACATTTCAGATCCGCGAATCCCCGCGAAAGCGGGGATCCATGGACGAAAGACGCGGGCCAAGAGTTCCCGGTTGCAACACTGGTCCATGGACACCTGCTTTCGCAGGTGTCTGCGGCGCAAATGCGATTCCACTGAGACTTAAGACGCTCTGGGCGTCCTGCCCCGACCCTCGACATCGCTCGGGACGAAGGCTGCAGTGGTCTGGGCGTAAAACCGGCACAACACTGAAGCCCCCGGTTGACTGTGACACACACAAGACTTATGACGCGTGATCGCTGGCCGGTTCGGCCCGGCGCGCGCAGTGCGTGACGTCCAGACCGGCGCGGAGACATCCGAGAGCGACATGCGTGTCCGGAGACCTTTCGGGGCCTCTGGGCGTTTTGATTTTAACCGGCCCTCCTTTTGGAAACGTGGGCCATGAACTGAAGAGACATCGGCCCGAATGCCCACGATCCAGCAACTCGTCCGCAGCCCGCGCAAGCCCAAGCCGACGCGGTCGAAGACCCCCGCCCTGAAAGCTTGTCCGCAACGCCGTGGTGTGTGCACCCGCGTTTATACCACCACGCCGAAAAAGCCGAACTCGGCGCTTCGTAAAGTGGCCAAGGTGCGTCTGACGTCCGGGTTTGAGTCGCTGTGCTATATTCCGGGTGAGGGTCACAATTTGCAGGAGCACTCCGTGGTCCTGATTCGCGGTGGCCGCGTGAAAGACCTTCCCGGTGTGCGCTATCACATCCTGCGCGGCGTTCTGGATACCCAGGGCGTGAAAGACCGCAAACAGCGCCGTTCGCATTACGGCGTGAAGAAACCGAAATAAGAGGCTGAGCCCATGTCCCGTCGTCATAGCGCAGAGAAGCGTCAGGTGCTGCCAGATCCAAAATTCAAGGATGTGGTTCTGTCGAAATTCATGAACCAGATCATGCAGGACGGCAAAAAGTCGACTGCCGAGCGAATCGTTTATGGCGCGCTCGATCTGGTCGAGGCTCGCGCCAAGAAAGATCCGCTGGAAGTGTTTCGCGAGGCCCTGGAAGCGATTTCCCCGTCGGTGGAAGTGCGCTCGCGCCGTGTTGGTGGTGCAACCTATCAGGTGCCGGTTGAGGTGCGCCCGGAACGCCGCCAGGCGC
This sequence comes from Hyphomonadaceae bacterium, assembly GCA_022760335.1. Taxonomy (GTDB): domain Bacteria; phylum Pseudomonadota; class Alphaproteobacteria; order Caulobacterales; family Hyphomonadaceae; genus UBA5336. The sequence goes on along the minus strand of JALEGE010000062.1, from coordinate 2,319 downwards.
TTGCCATTCGCTGGCTGGCCGCGGCTGCTGGTGGTCGCAACGAAAATACCATGCGCGAACGCCTTGCCGGTGAGTTGATGGATGCCTCGCAAGGCCGCGGCAATGCCGTGAAAAAGCGGGAAGACACCCACAAGATGGCCGAGGCCAACCGGGCCTTCTCGCACTACCGCTGGTAGGCTGAAAGCGGCGCTGGCGCTTGTGTTGCGCTTGTGCTAGGCGCCGCCTAACTCACTTATGACCCACCATGTCTGGCAAGGGCCGGGCATGCAATTTCCAAGGACCGAGAGACATGGCCCGCGACTATCCGCTAGAGCGCTACCGCAACTTCGGTATCATGGCGCACATTGATGCCGGCAAGACCACCACGACGGAACGCATCCTGTTCTATACTGGCAAGTCGCACAAGATCGGCGAAGTGCATGACGGCGCGGCCACCATGGACTGGATGGAGCAGGAGCAGGAACGCGGCATCACGATCACCTCGGCTGCCACGACCACCTTCTGGGAGCGCACCGAGGACGGCAAGTCTGCCCAGACTGAGAAATACCGCTTCAATATCATCGACACCCCCGGACACGTGGATTTCACGATCGAGGTTGAGCGTTCGCTGGCCGTGCTGGATGGCGCGGTGTGCGTGCTGGACGCCAATGCCGGCGTTGAGCCGCAGACCGAAACCGTGTGGCGCCAGGCTGACCGCTACAAGGTTCCGCGCATTGTCTATGTCAACAAGATGGACAAGACCGGCGCGGACTTCTTCAACTGTGTGAAGATGATCAAGGAGCGCACTGGCGCGACGCCGGCGCCGATCCAGCTGCCGATTGGCGCTGAGACCGAGCTGGAAGGCATGGTCGACCTGATCACCATGAAAGAGTGGGTGTGGCAGGGCGAAGACCTTGGCGCCTCTTGGGAGCTGCGTGAAATCCGTCCTGAGCTTGCTGACAAGGCCGCAGAAATGCGCGGCGAACTGGTTGAGCTGGCCGTCGAGATGGATGAGGCGGCCATGGAGGCCTATCTCGAGGGCGAGGAGCCCGATGAGGCGACGCTGCGCAAGCTGATCCGCAAGGGCACCCTGGAAATGGCTTTTGTGCCGGTTCTGTGTGGCTCGGCCTTCAAGAACAAGGGTGTTCAGCCCATGCTGAACGCCGTGATCGACTATCTGCCCGGTCCGCTGGATGTGGCGGCCTATATGGGCTTCAAGCCCGGCGATGAAGAGGAAGTGCGCGACATTGCCCGCTCGGCCGATGACGGCCAGCCTTTCTCGGGCCTGGCTTTCAAGATCATGAACGACCCCTTTGTCGGCTCGCTGACCTTTGTGCGTATTTATTCCGGCACGCTGTCCAAGGGTGGCTCGGTGCTCAATGCCACCAAGGGCAAGTCCGAGCGCGTTGGCCGCATGATGATGATGCACTCCAACAATCGTGAAGAGATCGAAGAGGCGTTCGCGGGCGACATTATCGCGCTGGCCGGCCTGAAAGAGACCACCACGGGTGACACTCTGTCGGACAAGTCCGATCCGGTGGTGCTGGAAACGATGAACTTCCCCGATCCGGTGATCGAGATCGCGGTCGAGCCGAAATCCAAGGCTGACCAGGAGAAGATGTCTGTCGGCCTTGGCCGTCTGGCGGCCGAGGATCCCTCTTTCCGCGTGGAGACTGACCAGGAGTCCGGTCAGACCATCATGAAGGGCATGGGCGAGCTGCACCTGGACATCCTGATCGATCGCCTGAAGCGTGAATTCAAGGTGGAAGCCAATATCGGCCAGCCGCAGGTGGCCTATCGCGAGGCGATCGGCCGTGCGGCCGAGATCGTCTACACCCACAAGAAACAGTCGGGTGGTTCGGGCCAGTTCGCCGAAGTGAAGATCATGTTCGAACCGCTTGAGCCAGGTGAAGGCTTTGTGTTCGAAAGCGCCGTTGTCGGTGGCTCAGTGCCGAAGGAATATATTCCCGGCGTTGAGAAGGGCCTCAACATGGCCAAGGAAAACGGCCTCCTGGCCGGCTATCCGGTGACGGACTTCAAGGCGACCCTGATCGAGGGCAAGTATCACGATGTTGACTCCAGCGTCCTCGCTTTCGAGATCGCCGCCCGCGCGGCTTTCCGTGAGCTGAAAGGGCCTGGCGACCCGCGCCTGATGGAGCCGATGATGAAGGTCGAGGTGGTGACGCCGGAAGATTATATGGGCGACATTATCGGCGACCTGAACTCGCGCCGGGGCCAGATCCAGGGCAGTGAGCCGCGTGGCAATGTCACCGCGATCAATGCCTTCGTGCCGCTGGTGAACATGTTCGGCTATGTCGGCAATCTGCGCGGCATGTCCCA
>JALEGE010000061.1 GCA_022760335.1 Hyphomonadaceae bacterium | reverse complement strand
ATTGAGCAGGTCGTTGAGTTGGCGCGCAGCACGAAGCGCCGCTTGATGGTGCGTCTGGTGAAGGGCGCTTATTGGGATGCGGAGATCAAGCATGCCCAGGAGATGGGCTTTCCCAATTTCCCGGTCTTCACCACCAAGCCGGGTACGGACCTTTCCTACCTCGCCTGTGCGCAAGCCTTGCTCAAAGCTGCGCCGGATATCTATGCCCAGTTCGCCACTCACAATGCGCACAGCCTTGCTGCGATCGAGGAGATGGCCGCTGCGCTGGGTCAGCCGCGCTACGAGTATCAACGCCTGCACGGCATGGGAGAGGCGCTCTATGCCGCTGCGGGCGCGGGCCACCAGGTGCGTGTGTATGCGCCGGTGGGCCAGCATCAGGATTTGTTGCCCTATCTGGTGCGGCGCCTCTTGGAAAACGGCGCGAATACCAGCTTCGTGCACGCTTTCCTCGACCCGGATGTGCCGCCGGAGCAAGTCGCCGAGGACCCGATCGCGCGGCTTGAGGCCGGGCCACGCCGGCACCCGGCAATTCCAACCCCGCCGCGCCTTTATGGGCCGGAGCGGCGCAATTCCAGCGGCGCGGATCTCAGCCAGGCGTGTGTGCGCGGGGCCATCGACAAGGCGCTGCAGTCGCAGGTTTCAGGTCCGGTCATTGAAGCTGGGCCCCTGATTGGTGCGCGGCCTGAAACAGGTGGCGAGATACGTCTGCACAATCCTGCCGAGATTGACATCGTCATGGGCACCATGCGTGAGGCTAAAGACGAGGATGTCGCGCGCGCCGCGGCGTCCCTGGCAAAGGCCCAGCCTGGCTGGGATGCGCTGGGTGGGGCCGAGCGCGGTCGGCATCTGCGTGCCATGGGCGAGCGGCTGGAAGCAGATTCCGACCGGCTGATCGCCCTGATGGTGCGCGAGACCGGCAAGACCCTGCAGGACGGCATCGACGAGGTGCGCGAGGCGGTGGATTTCTGCCGCTATTATGCCGTGCAGGCCGAACAGAAATTCGCCGCGCCGGAACGCTTGCCCGGCCCGGCGGGTGAAACCAATCATATCAGCCTGCATGGCCGGGGCGTGTTTGTCTGTATCAGCCCGTGGAACTTCCCGCTGGCGATCTTCACCGGGCAGATCGCTGCCGCGCTGGCGGCGGGTAACACCGTGATGGCCAAACCGGCAGAGCAGAGCTCATTGATTGCCCAGGAAGCGGTGAAACTGTTCCGCGCAGCGGGCCTTCCGGAAAATGTCCTGGCTCTGCTGCCGGGGCGCGGAGAAGTGACGGGCGCGGCCATGCTTGAGGCTCCGCAGCTGGCTGGGGTCGCCTTTACCGGTGGCACTGGCACCGCGCGGATTATCAACCGTACGCTGGCGGCGCGCGAGGGTGCGATCCTGCCGCTGATCGCGGAAACTGGCGGGCTGAACGCCATGTTCGTGGACACCACGGCCCTGCGCGAGCAGGTGATCGATGATGTCATCCGCTCGGCCTTTGGATCCGCCGGCCAGCGCTGTTCGGCCCTGCGAGTCTTGTTCGTGCCGCATTCCACTGGCGACCGGCTGATCGAAGGTCTGATCGGCGCGATGGATGAACTCAAGATCGGTGATCCGCGCGACTTCGACACCGATATCGGCCCGGTTATCGATGCTGAGGCGCTGGCCATGCTTGAGGCGCATCTGGAAAAGATGCATGGCCAGGCGAAGGAGATGAAACAGGTTGATGTGGAGCCCCTAAGCGATCAGGGGCATTTCTTCGGGCCGGCTCTGGTCGAGTTGAAATCTCTGGACCAGATTGATCATGAAGTGTTCGGCCCGGTCCTGCATGTGATTCGCTACGACCCCGACGATATCGCCAAGGTCGGAGCAGCCCTGATGGCCAAGGGGTATGGCCTGACACTGGGCGTGCACTCGCGCCTGCAATCTTTCTGGCAGGAAGTGTGTGATGCTGTGGAGGTCGGCAACACCTATATCAACCGCTCCATGACGGGCGCGGTGGTCGGCGTGCAACCCTTTGGCGGGGAGGGCCTGTCGGGCACCGGCCCCAAGGCGGGCGGGCCTCATTATCTCTTGCGGTTTGCCACAGAGCGCGTTGTGACCAACAATATTACCGCTCAAGGCGGTGACCCGGAGTTACTGAGTCTTTAGAGCCTCGGGAGGAGAGAGACATGAAATACGCATCCATGGTGCCGGCCTTTGCCCTGTTGGTCGCGTGTGCGCCGGCGGAGCCAGCCGAAGAGCCGCCAGTCGACGCGCCGGTTGTCGAAACTGAGGCGGATATGCTGGTGGCGCCGGAATCGGCCCCGGTCGAGGCGGAGGAGAACGCCGAACATGGCCGGGCTTTCCATGAGGAAAGCGATGCGGCGGTCATTTCCATCACGCTTCCCGAAGGGGATCTGCCAGAGGGGATTGGCGAAATGCTGCTCGCGCGCTCCAGCGCCGATGTGCCCCAGTTCCGCGCCAGCGCCGAACGGGAGGCGGCTGAAGCGGCAGAGCCGGATGGCTATGAGTTCCGCGCCTGGACCCTGGATGTGGACTGGGAAAATGTCGGTCCCGCGGAAGGACCGCTGCGCAGCTATCGCGCTGTGGTCTATGTCGATGAGGGCGGCGTCCACCCCAATCATGAATTCGACATTGTGAACTATGATCTTGCCGCCGGACGCGAGATTGGCGTGGCCGATCTCTTCGCCGATCTTGGCGTGGCCATGGATACGCTATCACTGGAGCTGGAAACGGCTCTGATGGAGGCCAAGCGCGAGCGTCTTGCGGAGTATGATATCTCCGAGGAAGAGATGCTGGAATGGGTCTTGCCGGCGACGGAAAAACGGCCTGAGAATTTTCAGAACTTCACCCTGACGGCGACAGAAGAGGGCGATGCGGTCGCGGGCCTGACCTTCTATTATGGGCCTTATGATGTCGGCGCTTATGCAGAGGGGAGCTATACGGCCTTCGTTCCCGCCAGTGCCATTTATGGGGATCTGGCACCGGTCTATCAGGGCGCATTCAAGAACGAGTAGATCTTCTGTTTCTTAAGATGAATACGCGGCCCTGGAGAGATCCGGGGCCGCGAGTGTTTTGGCAGGCAGCTTACACCTCGTAGCCACACGCCTTCATGATATCCTTGGCTTCTTCGGGCAGGTCAGCGGGTGTTTCAGCCGCCTTCATTTCCTCCAGAAGCTCCGGGCTGGCCTTTTCAGTGATGCAGCTGCATGCAGCCGCTGCGTCGACAATGTCAGGGAAATACTCCGCCGTGCGGGCCTCGCAGGCGGAGGTGAACTCATCGGCCAGGGCAGCAGGCGCCGTCAGAACGGCAAGGGCGGTGGCCAAACCAAACAAGGTCTTTCTCATGGTATCCTCCAGACTTGCGGTGCCTGATCCCCGGCTGGGCATCCGCAAGCATTGATTGATGGCCGGGGAGAGGGGCAGCTAGCTTTCCTTCGCCTTGGCGAGGTCCAGCGCGACATCGACAATCATGTCCTCCTGGCCGCCGACCATGCGGCGCGCGCCGAGTTCGACCAGGATCTCGCGTGTGTCGAGGCCATAGTCCTGGGCGGCCTTTTCCGAATGGCGCAGGAAGCTGGAATAGACGCCCGCATAGCCGAGCGAGAGCGTCTCGCGGTCGACCCGCACCGGGCGGTCCTGCAGCGGGCGGACGATCTCTTCAGCCGCGTCCATCAGCGCGAAGAGATCGCAGCCATGTTTCCAGCCCTTGCGGTCGGCCGCGGCGATGAAGACCTCCAGCGGGGCATTGCCCGCACCCGCGCCCATGCCGGCCAGCGAGGCGTCGATCCGGCGGGCACCATGCTGGGCGCCGACAATGGAGTTCGCCACGCCGAGGGAGAGATTGTGGTGGGCGTGAATGCCGCGCTCTGTCTCCGGCTTGAGGACTTTGTCATAGGCTTCCAGCCGGGCGATATAGCCGTCCATGTCGAGCGCGCCGCCTGAATCGGTGACATAGACCGTGGTGGCGCCGTAGCTTTCCATCAGGGCGGCCTGTTCGGCGAGCTTTTCCGGCTCGACCATGTGGCTCATCATCAGGAAGCCCACCGTGTCCATGCCGAGCGCGCGTGCGGTCTCGATATGCTGTTTCGAGACATCGGCCTCGGTGCAATGGGTCGCCACGCGCACCGAGCGCACGCCGATATTGTAGGCGTGTTTGAGCTCTTCGATGGTGCCGATGCCGGGCAGCAGGAGTGTGGTGAGCACGGCGTTCTCGACCATATCGGCCACCGCCTCGATCCATTCCCAGTCGGTGTGTGCGCCAAAGCCGTAATTGAAGCTGGAGCCATTGAGGCCATCGCCATGGGCCACTTCGATGGCGTCCACGCCGGCCTTGTCGAGCGCGGCGGCGATCTGGCGGACCGGCTCGATGCCGTACTGGTGGCGGATGGCGTGCATGCCGTCACGCAAGGTGACGTCCTGGATGTAAAGCTGGTCGGTTGTCGGATCGAAACCCATCACGCGGCCTCCGTCTCGCGCCGGCGTGCGGCGATCTTCTCGGCCGTGGCCAGGCCCGCCGAGGTCATGATGTCGAGATTGCCGGCATAGGCGGGCAGGTAGTGGGCCGCGCCCTCCACCTCCAGGAAGACCGAGGTCTTGATGCCCTCGAATTCGCCGAGGCCGGGGATCTTCACCGGATTGTTGGAGCCGAAGCGCTCGAACTGGACCTTCTGTTTCAGCCGATATCCGGGCACATAGGCCTTCACCTTTTCCACCTGGGCGAGGATCGCGGCTTCGATCTCTTCCTCGGTGGCGCCGGAGGAGAGCGTGAAAACGGTATCGCGCATGATCATGGGCGGTTCGGCGGGGTTCAGGATGATGATCGCCTTGCCCTTGGTGGCGCCGCCGACCTGCTCGATGCCCGCCGAAGTAGTTTCAGTGAACTCGTCGATATTGGCGCGCGTGCCGGGGCCGGCGGACCTGGAGGAAATCGATGCGACGATCTCGCCATAGTGGACTTTGGCAACGGAGGAAACGGCTGCCACGATCGGGATCGTCGCCTGGCCACCACAGGTGACCATGTTCACATTCGGCGCGTCGAGATGGGCCTCGCCATTCACCACCGGGATGACATAGGGCCCGATGGCCGCCGGGGTGAGGTCGACCATCACCTTGCCGGCGCCGGTCACGATCTCATTGTGCCGCTTGTGCGCGCCGGCCGAGGTGGCGTCGAAGACAATGCCGATTTCCGGCCAGACATCGAGCTTTGTCAGGCCGTCAATGCCTTCATGGGTGGTCGCCACGCCCATGCGGGCCGCGCGCGCCAGGCCGTCGCTCTCGGGATCGATGCCGACCATGGCACCCATTTCGAGCAGCTGCGACTTGCGCAACACCTTGATCATCAGGTCGGTGCCGATATTGCCCGAGCCGATAATCGCGACCTTGGTTTTCTGGGGAGAGGACATGGACGCTCCTATTCCTTTGATGCGGTGAGGCTGACGCTGCCGAGGCCGCTGATCTCGGCGCTGAAGGCATCGCCGGGCTGCATCTCGACCATGGGGCCGAGCGCGCCGGTGAGGATGACGTCACCGGCTTTCAGCGGCGCGCCGAGACTGGCGCATTTGCGCACCAGCCAGATCGCGGCGTTAAGGGGGCTGCCGAGGCAGGCCGCGCCGGCGCCATAGGAGACCGGCCGGCCATTGCGGCGCATCACCATTTTCGCGCCGACCAGATCGAGGCCATCCAGCCTGCGGGTCGGCCCACCGAGCGCATAGAGGCCCGAAGAGGCATTGTCGGCGATGGTGTCAGAAATGGTGATGTCCCAGCCCCTGATGCGGCTGCCGACAATCTCGATGGCCGGCACGGCATAATCGACGGCGCGAACAAGTTCGCTGGGTGTCGTGTCTGGGCTGTCGAGACCAGATTTCAGGACCAACGCGATTTCCGCTTCGGCTTTGGGCTGTTGCATTCGAGACCAGGGCACTTCCGCACCATCGGCATATTCCATGTCAGCAAAGAGGGCGCCGAAATCGGGTTGGTCGACGCCCAACTGGGCTTGTACCGCTGGTGAGGTGAGACCGATCTTGCGACCCACCAGGCGCCGCCCCTCTGCGAGGAAGCGTTGGGTATTGAGATCCTGCGCGGCATAGGCTGCGTCCAGGTCCGCGCCGATCAGGTCGCGCACTGGCGCACAGGGCTCAGCCTGCGTGATGGCGGCATGGATCCGATCCGCCGCAGCAGTGATCTGGTCTTGTGATGGATCTGACATTCTAGTATCTCTTTTGCCTTATCTATTCGGAACACTACCGCTTCTGCTTGACGTCACAATTCAGCGGCGGTCTCATATTCTTAAATGGTGAGAATCGGAGGGAGTATGGCGACGCCGACAATCAAGTCCTTTGAGCGCTCCATGAATGTGCTGCAGCTCGTTTTGAATGAGCGCGAGCCAGTTGAGATTGAGCGGGTCTGCCGCGAGGTCGGTGTGCCCATGTCGACCGCGTATCGCTATCTGACGACCCTGGCGCGCTCTGGCCTGGTCTTCCGCGCGCGTCCGGGCGTGTATTTGCCGAACCCGGCCTTCCTGCGAGATCTGGCGCGGTTTGACGCCAATGCGATCCTGATTGGTGCCGCCCGGCCAGTCCTGCTTGAGTTGGGGCGGCGTCTGGGTACCACAGTGCATTTCGGCGTGCTGGAAGACGATATGGTCAATTATATCGTCAAGGTGATCCAGGAGGATGACACCGCCTCCTTTACGCGAGAGAACCAGCGTCTGGAAGCGTACTGCTCGGCCATTGGCAAGGTGTTGCTGGCGGGGCTGCAAGTGGCGGAGCGCGAGGCTTATCTTTCGTCCGACAGCTTCCCTGGCCTGACTGAGAAAACGCTGACCGAACCAGATGATATCCGCGCAGAGCTGCTGCGCACGGCGGCGCAAGAGTATGGTGTGGATGATGGTGAGATCGATCCGGCCTTGTTTTGTCTGGCCGTGCCTGTTCGTGATGGCTGTAACCGGCTTCTCGGCGCCATTTCCGCCTCGTTCCGCCAGCGCGAACAGATCGTCGCCGGGCGTGAGGCTCGACTGGCCAACCTGCGCGATGCCGCCGAGAAGATCGGTGGCATTTTCGGCGGGGACTAAGCCTTCTCGCAGTATGAGAGCGGACCGGCGGTGGCCGTTTGACTGGGGCTGTGCGGGGTGAAACGCTTGACGTCTGGCGACTTCATCGGAGGGACGTTGATGACACTTGCGCCCGCAAGCACGCTTGGCGCCACCGCCATTCTCGGGGCGTTGAGTGCGGCTGAGCATGTGGCGGAAGAAGCGCAAACACCTGTGGTGATCGTGGTGATGGATGCGGGCGGGCGGTTGTGCGGCCAGCTGTGCATGCCTGGCGCTTTCTTGGCCTCAAATCAGTATGCGGAGTGGAAGGCTTACACAGCGGTCAGCTTTTCCATGTCGACGCCAGATTTCGCGGCCATGTTGGACCGTCTTGCTCCGGCCATCCGCGATGGCCTGCTCGCGCACGAGAAAGTCACGGTGCTGCCGGGCGGTGTGCCAATCCTGCGCGACGGCGTGCTGGTGGGGGCGATCGGTATCTCCGGCGGACCGGCGGAACTTGACGAAGCCTGCGCTGAGGCCGCGCGCCTCGCTATCCTGGAAGCCATCAGCTGATCCGGTCTGCCAGAGCGAAGAGGCAAGATTTCATATATAACATGCTTGCATGCAAGTTTGAGTCTGCTATGCTCTCGCCAATGAGACATGCTGTGTTGGTGATAGAGAGCCAGCGCAGTTGAGCTGAATAGCCCAGCGAAGAAGTGCAGGGCATGGGAGGAACGCATGGCTGGCACCGAAGACGGACCGAAGACATATGACGCAGAAGCCCTGCTCAAGAAATACAAGGAAGAGCGCGACAAGCGCCTGACCCTGCGCAGCGAAGGCGAGGCGCAATATATTGATGCCGAGGGCGAGTTCGAAGCCTTCGTGAAGGACCCTTATGTCAAGGAGCCTCTGGTCCGCGAACCGATCTGCGAGGACATCGAGGTTGCCGTGATCGGCGGCGGCATTGGCGGGTTGCTCACGGCCAAGGAGTTGCGTGACGCCGGCATCGACAATTTCCGCATGATCGAGCAGGCCGGCGACTTTGGCGGCACCTGGTACTGGAACCGCTATCCCGGCGTGCGCTGCGATATCGAGGCCTATGTCTATATGCCTCTTCTGGAAGAGGTCGGCACGGTGCCGACCGAGCGCTATGCCTCCGGCCTTGAAATCTTCGAACATTGCCGGGCGATTGGCCGCCACTATGACCTCTATGACCGCGCGCTGTTCCAGACCAAGGTCACCAGCCTGAAATGGAGCGATGAGCTGTCGCGCTGGGTCATCCGCACCAATCGCGGCGACGAGACCCGCGCGCAATATGTCACCGTCAGCCAGGGGCCGCTCGCCAAGGTGAAGCTGCCCGGCATTCCCGGTATTCGCAGCT
>JALEGE010000006.1 GCA_022760335.1 Hyphomonadaceae bacterium | reverse complement strand
GTCCACACCGTCCCCGGCCACGACCCGGTAGACATCATCACCCTGGCCGCCAAGCATGTAGTCATCGCCCAGACCACCCTCAAGCAGATCATCGCCGGCCTGACCGATTAGCGAGTCGGCGCCACCGAATCCACGCAAGGTATCACTATAAGCCTGACCGGTATCATCATTGACATCGAATCCGATCAGCGTGTCATCGCCATCGCCGCCCCAGATGGGAACGCCCGACTGCATGTCATATACCGTCGATCCGATGATCACGGTTTCGAAGTGGTAGACCACTTCAAAATTGCCGCTGAAGGTCAGAAATCCGGCATCAACACCGATGTCATAACCTGGATAAGTTCCGCCGACATCATCTATCGCACCGTCGCCATCGCCAATATCGATATCAAAATCGCCGGAGGGGCGAAGGGCGTAGATGGTTTTCCCATCCTCGAAATTATCGACACCGAAAGTGGTCTGGAAGACGCCGTCCTCGAAAATGGAAATCCGTAGATTGCCCGCGCCATCATTGTTGAACCGGATATCACCCAGTTCCCAATTGTCAGCGAAATCAATAGCCTGCACGAAGGAATCAAACAGAAAGCGTGCAATGGTCCTGTCACCTTCCGTTCGCACACTGACGCTGATCAACAACCACGGATTCCAGTAGGCGGTCCCATAAATTTGCGCAAAATATTGCGGTCCGAAGACCGGCGATATCGCAACCATCCAATGCCCCCACATGGTCAGCAAGCTCGTAAACAGCTCGTGTATCGGAAGCTAGTTGCAGGGTAGACATACGTCAATTCGGACATCCGGACAGGAGCCGACCTGAACCGGATGGATATCTACCATGCTTCAACCGATACGGCCCGGCGCAGAAAACGGACATCCCGCTCATATATTGAATAGCGCCCACTGACTGGGGTTGCGATCCTGTTGAGAAACAGGAGATGACAATGACGGCATCCTCAACCTTACCGATGACGGCAAAGCCTTTTGTGAGCAAGGATGCCTTTTTGTCATCCATGAGACGGCTCGCCAGTGGGGTAAGCGTTATCACAACGGCGAATAAAGAGGCCGCTTGCGGCTTGACCGCGACCGCAGTCTGCTCGCTCTCTGCCCAACCCCCGCGCATCCTGTGCTGTGTAAACCAGAAGGGTGAGACGTTCCGCGCCCTCAAGAGCAACCAGAATTTCTGCGTGAACCTGCTCTCCTCAAAGGATCAGTCGGTGGCGCGGCGCTTTGCGGGCATGGACGACCTGAATGGGGAAGATCGCTTTGCCGAAGGGCATTGGACAACGCTCTCCACGGGCGCACCCGCCCTGCTTACAGCCGTTACCTCACTGGACTGCACTGTCGAAGCAGCTCTCGATTATCAAACACATGCCGTGATCATCGGGCAGGTTGTCGACGTCAGAAACGAGAACGAGATTGACCCCCTCCTCTGGCTGGACGGGGCATTTGCCGAGCTAGGGAGTAAGAGCTAATGCCGCAATTTTCCGGAAAGACCGTCATTGTCACGGGGGCATCCACTCTGATCGGCGAGGCGGCTGTTCGCGCCTTCAACGCCGAAGGCTGCAATGTTGTCATGGCCGACATCAATGATGAGGACGGACAAGCCGTCGCCAATGCGATTGGAGGCAATGTCAGATATCTCCATACCGACGTGACGCGTGATGCCGATATTGATGCCTGTATCAACCTGGCCACCCAGACATTTGGCGGTGTCGATTTCCTCATCAATATTGCTTCTGTATATCTGGACAATGGACTGGACACCTCCAGAGAGGACTGGCTGACGGCGCTTAATGTGAACCTGGTCGGTGGCGCGATCTTCACCCAGAAAGTCGCGCCCGAAATGGAAAAGCGCGGCGGCGGCGCGATTGTGAACTATTCAAGCATTTCGGCGAAACGGGCACAGCCCGGACGCATGGTCTACTCCGCTTCCAAAGCCGCCATTTTTCAGGTGACCACCTGCCAGGCCATGGCGCTTGCAGAGCGTGGCATCCGGGTCAACTCGGTTTCACCCGGCTGGACATGGTCGAATATCATGAAGGAGTTGACCGGCGATGTGCGCAACAAGGCCGACAAGGTGGCTGAACCCTTCCACCTGCTAAAGCGCACAGGAAACCCCGAGGAAGTCGCAAATGCGGCCGTGTTCCTTTGCTCTGACAAGGCCAGTTTCATTACCGGAACCGATATTGCTGTTGATGGCGGCTATACCGCCATTGGCCCCGAGCGGATCCAGGATGCGGTTTCAAAGCTGGCTGAATAAAAAAAGCCTGAAACTTTCAAAGGCCGGGACGTGATTTGCCGCGCGTCCCGGCCTTTTTATTTCTGATACCCCTGCTGGAGACAAAAAGAACCTCTGAAGAGCGAACTCTTCAGAGGTTTTGCAGTTCCAGAGGAACATTTAGAAACGGGTTTGAGGGGGTCTATCTCACTCCGCTTGCACGCGAACTTCTGACTTCTCCTTGTCCCATTTCGCAATCAGACCCTTGGCCTCGGCGGCATCTTCAATGGCGGGGAAGAATTGGTCGGTTCGCGGGAAATTCTTGAAGAAATGCTCATCGGCGAACGCGCGATCCTGCGCAGATTTTGTCAGCATCAGCGTGCCTGCCTCAGTGAGTGGCTCAAGCAGGATATTGTTGAACGTGTATGCCGCTTTCGCATACTTCTCCCACCAGGCATCGCTGACCGCCTGCATCCAGTCCGTGTCGCAGGCCTTTTCTCCATTCGCGACAATGGCATCAGCCACAAATTTGGCGTGCCGGCTCGCATGATTGCCGCCCTGTCCGCCGATGGGATCAAATGCGACCGCCGTATCGCCAATAGGCATGACCAGGCCACCTGAAGGCAGTTTTCCGTAAGCGCCACGCACGGTTGGCGGGAAACGGCCCTTCAGCCATGAGAAGGAGTCCTCGGACACAGGGCGCATGTCCCGAACATTCTCCCACTCCCAAGGGGCGTATTGTTCGATCAGCTCCTTGGACTTGTCGACAGCGTCCTGGGCATTTGCACAGTCCGCGAACTGATCGAGCGGGCTGCCGGGCCTGGCTTCCCAGAGGAGGCACCAGGTCGGTCCTGCGGTCTTGTGGGTGTAAGGGACCCAGAAATACTCGCCGGAATCGCCGTAGAAGTTGAACTTCACGGGACGGAAATCAATCTCGTCATCCCAGCCGGTCACGCCTTCGACGATCACCATGCACAGATTGCGCTGGGGTTTCTGGTAGACACTCTTCTCAACATCCCGCGGAATGCTGCTAGCGAGGTCTGCCTTGCCTGCCGCGAGAACAGTCAAATCCGAAGCAGCGGCGATCTCATCAAGCCGCTCAGC
>JALEGE010000060.1 GCA_022760335.1 Hyphomonadaceae bacterium | reverse complement strand
GGAAGGCTCTGGCGTTTCTGGAGTCGCTTGGTGATGTTCAGGTGGTTGAAGAGCGCTGGACCCGTGATGGGGCCATCTGGTCAAGCGCCGGCGTTTCAGCAGGCATGGATATGGCGCTTGCTTTCATCGCTGAACTTGCCGGCGAAGCAGCCGCTTCGACCACGCAACTGAACGCGGAATACTTCCCAGATGGCCGAATTTATGGCGATGCAGTCGAAAAGGCTGTGCGTACGCCAACTTATTTCAAAACCTTGCGTCGGTAAGCAGGTTGGCGACGGTCCGGTCGCGGGTTCTGTTCAGTTTGCAACACAGCGGGGTGCCATCAGCCATGGCGCCCCATTGTGCATTAGAGCCCCCGCAATGATGGTTATTTGACCATTTTCTCCGCCCACAAACGAGCAGAGTAACGGATTGGCTTGACAGAGTACGGAATAAAAACTGATACTAATGTCAGTTTTATAAAAATGGGGTTAACAATGACATCAAATCTCAAATCCAGCGTGTCGCTACTTGCCGTTTCGCTCTTCATCGCTACGCCCGCCTTTGCACAAGCAGAAGATACAGATGCCGATACTGCCCGCAGGCTCGGTTCTGTGTTGGTTACCGCCGAAAAACAGGAAGAGAGCGCGCAGGATCTCGGCCTGGTCGTGGCGGCGTTCGAAGGGGATACGCTGAAAGACTCAGGCGTTGATGATGTCGATGATCTCGTGACCTTGCTCCCCAATGTGCAATTGCTTGAAGCCACAGGCGGGGGCGTTCCCATCGTCTTCATTCGCGGCGTCGGCCTTGCAGACTTCAGGGTCAACAATTCCCCGGCAGCGGCCTTCTATGTCGACGAGGTTTACCAGCCATCGGTTGCCACCATCGGCTCAACCTTCTTCGATCTTGAGCGCATCGAGGTGTTGAAAGGCCCGCAAGGCGGACTTTATGGTCGCAACACAACCGCTGGCGCCTTTCAGATCATCAGCGCGGCGCCGAGTTTGGATGGCGCGGAAGGCTATCTGACCGCCGGCGTAGGGGAATTTAGCCGCGTCGAACTGGAAGGCGCGTTCAATACGCCGATCACTGACACGCTCGCACTGCGCGTAGCGGGCCGCACCGTGAAAAGCGGCGATACCTATATGACCAGCGTGCAGGATGTCGCCCTGCCGGAGCAGCGCTATGTCTCTGGCGGCGATGGCCATGGCGAAGAAGACCAGTGGGCCTTGAGAGCACAGCTCCTCTTCCAGCCGAGCGATATTTTCGATGCCACATTGAAGCTTTATACCGGCTCCGATCAGTCCGAGACGACACTTGTGCGTCCGATTGGCTTCTGGGCGCCGGGCGATGCGGATGGTGACCGTTATGCTGATGCGGCTTTTACAAATACGGTCTGTGCGCCGTTGCTCGCCGGTGTGCGGGATGACACGCAATGTGTTACCATCACGGGCGAAACGGTCGGTGAGCTCGGCTTCCGCGATGAGTATGATACGGCCAGCTCCAATCTGAACCGGCTCGACAATGAGTGGTTTGGCGGCTCGCTGATTGCCAACTGGAAGGTATCAGACCGGATCACGCTGACCTCGATTACGGGTTATGAAGACTTTGATCATGCACGCCCAACCGACTGGGATGGCATCGATGTGGCCTATCAGGATATTGATTATTTCTCCGAACTCAGTGCGTTCAGCCAGGAGTTCCGCTTCAGCTATGAAGGCGATGGCTGGGATTTTCTTGGCGGCGTGAAATATGCCAGTGAAGAACTGAGCGAGGATACGGTTGTCTTCGGTGCGGCTGGCCTCATCCCCATTGCCTTCGGATTTGAAGAAGTCGTCCAGCGCTATGAGCAGGAAGTTGAAGCGCTCGCCGTGTTCGGCCGGGTGGACTGGGATCTCACAGACCGTCTCTCAGCCGTGGGTGAACTGCGCTATACACAGGAAGACAAGAGCTTCACTGGGGCAACAACCTTGCGCTCCCCCGTGGGCAGCACGGATCGGGTGACAGAGTTCCCCTTTGTGAACCCAACTCAGCCCGACGCATCTTTCGATGATTTCTCCGGAAAGGTCGCGCTTGAGTTCGACGTTACAGAAACCGTGCTGACCTATGCCTCGCTGTCGCGCGGCTTCAAATCCGGTGGCTATCCTGGCGGCGTTGTGCTCAGCAGTGCGGGGGCGACAGCTTATGATCCTGAGACGATTACGGCCTATGAAGTTGGCGTGAAATCGGACCTCATGGACCAACGTCTGCGCGCAAACGTGTCGGTCTTCTTCTATGACTATACAGACCTGCAAGGCAGTGCGCGTGTACCCGCGCCAGGCGGTGTGACGCTGGATCGCTTCCAGAATATCGGTGACGCAGAAGTCTATGGACTGGATGCGGAGTTCTCATTCCTCGCCACCGAGAACCTGCTGTTCCAGGCCATGATCGGATTGGCCGAAGGCGAAATCACTGAGTCGCAAGCCACCCAGCTCTCGCCCCTTACACGCGATGTGTTCTCGTTGGTTGGCCAGGAACTGAACTATAAGCCGGATGCAAGTGCAAACCTGCTTGGCCGATATGATTTTGATGTGTCGGACACACTCGGCGCCTATGTCCAGCTCGCTTATGACTGGCGCTCTGATCAGAACTTCGCATTTATCGGTATTCCCGCCGAACGCGCGCTGTTCGTTGAAGAAGGCTATGGCTTGATCAACTTCCAGGCTGGACTGGCGCCAAATGAGGGCGATTGGCGGGTTAGCGCATTTGTCAGAAATCTCACCGATGAACGCTATCGCACAAATGCTCGAACCGATGCCTTGGGCGGTGCCTTCGAAATTTATGGCGCGCCGCGTGTCTGGGGTTTCACCGCCACCAAAGAATTCTAGCAAGTATGCGAACTTGCTAGGAGGTAGTCAGTGTTCCTTCCCTCCCAGCACTGATGACTTGAAGGGTCTGGCCCCCCGGCCAGGCCCTTCTTTCTGTGTGGTGTTTATGTCTTGTTGGGCGGTTTATGGTCCCGGTAGGGCCAATCAAACAAATGTCAGAAGACGTTTGGGGGTTTCAACCACGATCGTCTGGATTTCATTCTCGCTGAACCCCCGGCGCCGCATCATCGGCAGGACATTGCGGAAGATGTGTCCATAGCCATGCCCGCCGCACTGCTTCAGGCGTGTGCGATAGCAGATGTCCTGTGAGATCAGGATCTGATCGAGATGGCCGCGGTCGATCAATTTGCGCAGCGCTTTCAGACGCAGCGCATCATTGGGCATGTCGACCTCTTCGTTCCATTTGTAATAGCTGGTCTCCTGGCCGAACAGGTCCCATTCCAGAACCGCGCCGCTATCTGCCAGACGGAACAGCCGGTCTTCGTCGAAGATCGTGCGGTCGATATGGCTGATCACGAACCGGCTCATATCCGCGCCTGCCGGGCCGGCGAAATCGACGACTTCCTGCGGCTGGTCGGCCTCGCGGCCCGGATGGATCGTCATGGCCGCGCCGGTTTCCTGCTGAGCGACGATTGCAGCCGCCATGACTCGGCGCTCCAGATCCGTCCAGGGCGACTGGCATCCGATCTCACCGATGATGCCGGCGCGCACGGATGTGCCCCATGCGCCATCGCGGATTTGCCCGACCATGTCCGCCGTCAACGTGTCCTGAGACTTTGCTGCGGTTTCCTCATCCTGATAGTCGTTCACATAATAGCCGCAGCCGAGAATGATGTTCGCTCCGGTCGCCTCCGCGATCGCCTTCAGGCCGGTGGGATCGGGATTGAGACCGCCACAGCTCGCGTCAACGATCGAGCGTCCGCCCTCGGCCAACATGGCGCGGACTTCGCTGATCGCCTGATCGACATTGTCGAGGATCAGATTGCCCGGCGCGTCGACTTCGCCATAGTCGATGGCCCAGCGTTCTTCCATCGGAATGTCGTATCCATAGGTCTCCAGATCCCGGTAGACCGGCGGGCGGATATCGCACAACAGATGCTCATGCATAAGCGTCGGGCCGAGCGCGTCAGGCGCGATCAGGCCGGTTACGGTTTGGATTTTTCCCTTCAGATCCTCAGCCAAAGATCGCCTCCTTTGATGTGTTTTCGGATAAGACATGCCGGGTTGCCAGAGCGTAGCATGCGGCCGCCATAACCAGCATGACCGGCCCGATCAGCATTGCTTCGCCGAGTGGGTTCGAAGATCCCGCGGCCAGGCGCACATCGCTTGCGGCGCCGACCACCAGCGGACCCAGCCCCAGGCCCAGCAGATTGATGGACAAGAGCACGATGGCCGAAGCTGTCGCCTTGCCACCGGGCGGCGCGAAAGTCTGCACCATGGCCCAGTTCGGTCCCATCCAGGCCAGATGCAGCAGAAAAGGCCCGACCAGCCATGCAAACACGGTCGCTTGTGTGGAGAATAAAAATGCGCAGGCAAAGAGGGGGGCACTGACAAGTGTCGAGATGGTGCAGATCCACAAAGGCCCTGAAGGACTGCGGCGTGCCAAAGCATCGCCAATCATTCCGCCAGCGAAAAGGCCCAGTCCACTGCCAATGCCAATAATCAATGACAGGTTCACTCCCACAGTTTCGACACTCATGCCAAATGTGCGGATGAGATAAGGCGGCAGAAAGCCGAGAATGGCGTATCCTGCAGCTGAAGCGAATGTCGCCCCCAGCAGGGTGAAGATATACCCGGGCTGGCGCAGCAATTGTGTAAGTGCACCTTTTTCCGGTGCTTTCTGAGGGCTTGAGGCGGATGCTTCGGCGGGTCTCGGATCACGCAGTGTCACGCGCAGAAGGACAGCCAGGACAACTCCAGACAGCCCCACCCAGAAGAGGGTCATTCGCCAGCCGATCTGAGCGCTCAGCACGCCGCCAATAAAGAAGCCGCAGAGAATTCCCAGCGGAACGCCAAGTTGGAAGATTGCCATGGCGCGCGAACGGCGCTCGGGCGGGAAGACATCTGAGATGATGGCATGTGCAGGCGCGACCGATCCGGCCTCGCCAACCCCTACGCCAGCGCGCGTCAGCGCGAGCAGCACGAAATTGCCCGCAAAGGCGCCCGCTGCCGTCATCGTACTCCACAAGCCGACACAAACCGAAAGGATCGTGACGCGGTCGCGGCGCTCTGCCAGACGCGCGACAGGAATGCCCAGCGTGGCGTAGAACACTGCGAAGGCAAGCCCCGTGAGCAGGCCGAGCTGCGTATCAGAGAGATCCAGATCGGTTTTGATGTCCTCCGCGAGGATCGAGAGGATTTGCCGGTCCAGGAAGCTGAGCAAATAGACCAGCATCAGCATAAACAAGAGATAGGAACGGTTCACGGGGGTGGATCTCCAGCAATTCCGGTTACGGACAGATTGTGTAGTGTTTTTTTCGATTTGGCCTCTGTACACATTCAAATCAGATATATAAAACTGACACAAGATTTAGTTTTAGGGATGGAGCATGGTATGCGGAAATTGACGCAGGACGATGTGGGAAAGCAGATCGGAACATCGGAGTGGATCCGGTTTTCGCAAGACGAGATTGACACATTCGGACGCGTCACGCGCGACATTGATCCCTTTCACATGGATGCAGATTGGGCGCGCCAGAACAGTCCGTTCAAGACCACGATTGCGTTTGGTTTTCAAACCTTGTCGATGCTGACCTATTTTATCCATGAAATTCTGGACTGGCCGGGCGGCATTGAAAAGAGTCCTGATGATGCAATGGCGCTGAATTATGGGTTCGAACGTGTCCGCTTTGTCGAGCCTGTTCCGGTCGATCAACCATTTCGCTGCCACATGACACTTCTGGGGATTGAAGAGCGCAATCCGGGCGAGACGCTTGGGACCTATCGGTGCACGGTTGAGGTTCAGGGGGTGGACCGGCCTGCACTGGTTGCCGACTGGAAGGGACTTTTCGTCTCCGACGCGGCGAAAGCGCGTATCTCCCGAGATCTTTCCGATATCTGAGACCGCGATGAACGCATTACCCCCGATCAAAGGCGATCTGCCCGGACTTGTCGCCTATTGGGCTGAAAAGACGCCCGATGCCGACATGATCATCAGCGGCGGCAACACGCTGTCTTATGCCCAGTCCTGGGCAAGGATCACCGCGCTGGCCACACGTCTCAGCGAAGCGGGCGTCCGTCCGGGAGACCGTGTCGGCTTCCTGTCGCATCCCGGTGAGGC
>JALEGE010000059.1 GCA_022760335.1 Hyphomonadaceae bacterium | reverse complement strand
GCCGCGGTCGTCGCCGAAGATCACGACGCCGACATTGTCGCTTTCCAGGTTCAGGGCCATGCCCTTCACCCCACCGTCGAACTCGACCATCTCGCCGGCCTGGACACTGTCGAGGCCGTAGATGCGGGCAATGCCATCGCCCACCGAGAGGACCTGGCCGACGTCGGAGACTTCCGCCTCCACACCGAAGTTTTCGATCTGGCGTTTCAGAATGCCAGAGATTTCAGCGGCGCTGATATCCATAGAGCTCAAGCTCCCTTCATCGCGGAATTCATACGGTCAAGTTTGGCGGCAAGGCTGGCATCCACCAGCGTCGAGCCGATCTGCAGCTGCACGCCGCCGATCAAGCTCTCATCAACTTCTTCGGACAGCTCAACCTCGCCGCCCACGGCCTTGGCGAGGATGCCTTCAAGCCGGGCGCGCTGGTCAGCGCTCATGGGTTTCGCAGTCCGGGCCACAGCACGTTTCACGCCGCGCTGGTTGGCATAGAGCGTATCGAAGGCGACCTGGGCGCCGAGAATATCCCGGGAGCGACCATTTTCAGCCATCACGCCGAGCAGGTTCTTCACAAGCGGCGAGACGCCTGCGCCATCGGCAATGGCAAGCAGCGCAGCTTTCTTGTCATCGCGGGTAAAGGCCGGCGAGGCGACAAGGCGCGCGAGATCCTCATTCTCACGCACCAGCGCGACAAACTCGGCAAAGCTGCGATGGGTTTCGGACAATTGTCCCTTGTCCTGCGCCAGTTCAAACAGGGCAGTGGCATAGCGCTGCGCGGCTTCGCTGGCTTGGGTGATCGGGGCGTTGGCCAAGGCGGTGTCCGTCTGGTTTTTGGGCGGGCGCCCAGGAAAATATCCGTGCGGAGCCTGAAATTCAGACCCTCATCTTTTGATTTCGGCGGGGCTTAGCACCCCTGATTTCCTCTGACAACATGGCCAAACGGCTCAAGGCGCGGCGGATTGGCACGGGCCCCTACAGTCCGATTAGGTTACCGTGAAATGCGGTGGGACTTCCGATGCTATACAGACATTCACTGAAATTCAGCGCGCTACTTTTAAGCACGATCTTCGCTGCAGCGACGTTTGTGTGCATCATCTCAGCGGCTTTACTAGCTTTAGCTGCGATAATGCTTCCCTTTCACCTCCATCAGGACTCGCAAGAATACATCGCCTCGACCAGCAACTTAGTCGTTTGGTCCCTGGGAACATTGCTGGTCGCCTATCTGACACGTGGACTATCCCAACAGCTGCTCACGTTGATCCGACGCGAACGATCACGGTTGAATCGCAGAAAGGTCCGTGACTTCTTCGACAAGGTTAGACAGGGAACGGCCCCAGAATATTTTCTTTATCTTCGGCCTTTCGCGCTCGAAAAGGCGAGTGAGCAACGCTGGCTTCGTCGGTGGCGCGCATCAATGGCAGATATAAGTTTTGAGCCTGCGTTGGCCCGAGCAGCAAAACCAAGCTTCATTGTAAAGATCGGAGGCGGAGAAAGCCGTTTTGAAGAATTGGGAAGCCTCAGCGTTCACGACAAAGACTGGTTTGACGAATTTGTTCCGCTCGCCAAGTCAGCGAGCAAAATCATGCTCGTACCGATCGCTCAAAAGGGAACGCTCCGCGAAATCGATTTCCTGTTCAAGAACGAGTTGTTCGAAAAAACTATCCTGATCATGCCACAAGAACTCTATGTTTCCGCTGGCGCTTTCAGTGACTTCCCTCACACAACAAAAATCTCAGAGGCTTGGAATGAATCAATTGAAATCCTCGCATCAAATTATGACCTTCACCTGCCTCGCCATCAAAAAAAGGGGGGACTTCTAGTTCAGGACAAAGATGAGATCGTTCCAGCCGCAATAGTTGGTCTCAGAAATTGGCATTCTCACGAAGTTTTAAAACGCGCTCTCAGATTATCCACCATCGAAACCCGAGCATTTATCGCAGAGGGATACCTACGAATTTCGTACCTGTTTTATGGCATTATCACTTTTATGTTCCCCTTACTTCAAGAAGAAGAAAGAGGAGGAATAGATGCTTATACTGCGGCCTTGTTTTTTCCGACGACCGTCATCCTTCTTACCTTATTTGTGTTCAAACGACACTCTACAAGCAGAAATTTTGATAGACTTTTTCTGTTTTCGATCAGATTTTCAGCTGTTGCCGCTCTTATTGCAAATCTGGCTTTCTACGAGTTCATTGCAGGTTGGGGATACAAAGATTTTGGCGAGTTCCTTGCCGCAAATATGGTTGCTTTCATCTGCATGCAGTTGGCACTTCTGATAATGCTATTTAAAAAGTCCGACACCAGATCGACCCTCAACGCCTCGTCTCTACAAAAAGGAATACGGGTCGATATCCACACTCATCCGGACGGTAGCCGGCAGTTTTAGCCGCTTCTGCCAAGCCGCCATATAGGCCGAGAGGTCAACATTGCGTGGGGCCTGGATCAGGAAACGGCGGCGGTGACGGCCGCGCAGGATGGCGATCGGCGGTTCGGCCGGGCCGTAGACCACCACGCCTTCCCCATTCGGCGCGGCGCGGGCAATGGCAAGGCCGGTCTCGGTGACCATTTCAACGCTGGGCGCCGACAGGATGATCGCCGCCATGCGCCCAAACGGTGGTAGGCCCAGCTCGGCGCGCACATCGCGCTCCACGGCGAGGAAGCCATCCCGGTCGCCCATGGCCAGCGCAATCATGGCGGGATTTTCCGGCGCATAGGTCTGGATCAGGGCGCGGCCGGGCTTTTCCGCACGGCCGGCCCGGCCGGCCACCTGGCTGAGCAGTTGGAAGGTGCGCTCCCCGGCGCGCAAGTCTCCGCCTTTCATGCCGGAGTCCGCATCGACCACGCCGACCAGGGTCAGGCCGGGAAAATTGTGCCCCTTCGCGACGATCTGGGTGCCGATCAGCACATCGATCTCGCCATCGGCCATGCGGTCGACAATGGCGCGGGTATCGGCCCCGGTCTGGGCGGTGTCGGAGCTGAAAATCGCGATGCGCGCATCCGGGAGCAGGACCCGCGCTTCCTCAGCCACACGTTCCACGCCCGGCCCGATGCCGGTGAGCGAGCCTTCCGCACCGCATTTCGGGCAATGGGTCGGCTTGGGCATGGACCAACCGGTAAGATGACAGACAAGGCGCCCGGTATAGCGATGCTCGGTCAGCCAGCTATCCGTGCCGGGGCTTTTCAGCTTCTCCCCGCACGCCTTGCAGAGAATGAGCGGGGCATAGCCGCGCCGGTTGAGGAAGAGGAGGCTTTGCTCACCGGCGGCATAGGTCTCAAGCATGGCATTGGAAAGCGTGGGCGACAGCCAGTTGCCCTTTTCCGGCGGATCGGCGCGCAGGTCGATGAGATCCACATCCGGCAGGCGCGCGCTGCCCGGCCGCGCGGCGAGCTTGAGATGTTTGAACCGGCCCTGCTCGGCATTCACCGCGCTTTCCAGCGCTGGCGTGGCGGAGGCGAGCACCACTTCCGCATCGGCGAGCTTGGCCCGCATTACCGCTAGGTCGCGGGCATGATAGGTCACGCCGTCTTCCTGCTTGTAGGAGCCGTCATGCTCCTCATCCACGATGATCAGCTTCAAAGCCTGAAACGGTAGGAACAGCGCCGAGCGCGCACCGACCACAATCCGCGCACGGCCCTCATTCACCTCGCGCCAGGCGCGGCGGCGTTCCTTGTCGGCCAGGCCCGAATGCCAGGCCACCGGCGCGGCGCCGAAGCGCTTTTCGAAGCGTTCCAGAATGGCCTGGGTCAGAGCAATCTCTGGCAACAGGACCAGCACTTGCGCGTCGGCTGAAGCCTTCAGCGCCGCCGCGATGGCTTCGAAATAGACCTCCGTCTTGCCCGAGCCAGTGACACCATCCAGGAGGAAGGGCGCAAATCCACCCGCTTCCACCGCCTGCCTCAGTGCCTCAGCCGCCGCGGCCTGTTCGCCTGTCAGGTCAAAGCCTGTCTTGCTCGGGTCCGGCGCGGCATAGGGCGTATCCACGGCGCGTTTGAGCATTTGCAGGCTGCCAGCCTCGACAAGCCCCTTGATGACGCCCGTTGAAACCCCGGCCCGCTCGGCCAATTCCGCCCCGCTCAGCGCCTCATGCGGCTGGATCGCGCCCAGCACAGCCTCGCGCGAGGGTGTCATCCGAGCAGGCGCTTCCCCCGACAGACGATACACGGTCTCGGTTGGTGAAGGGCGCAGCGCAGCGCGTGCCCGCAAGGCCATGGCCAGCACATTGCCGGGCGGATTGACGGTGTATTTCGCCGCGAAATCGATGAAGGCGCGCATATCGGCGGGCATGGGCCGGGCCGGCAACACATCCGTGATAGCTTTCAGCTTGCGGCCTTCCTTGTCTTCACCCACCGCCCAGACCACACCCGTGCGCTCTGTCTTGCCGAGCGGCGCGGTGACATAGCTGCCGGGCGGCGCGCTCAGGCCCTCTGGCACCTCATAATCGAAGGGTTCCGGCAGGGGCAGCGGAAAAAGGATTCGCACCACACTCATCCCTGGCGGTGTATCGCCGCGTCTGCCGCTTGGGAAGCGCCTGATGCGGCTGGACTTTGTGCAAAACGCCGGACATGGGGAGCGCCATGTCTGCTTCCGCCCTGCCTGCTCTGCTTGCGATTTTTTCCGCCATCACCGTGGCGATCGCCAATTTCACGGTGAAGCGCGGCGGCGACGTGCTCACCGCGCGGATGATCGTATCTGTCGCCATGGGGCTGACGGTTGTGCCGCTGGCGCCCTTCGTGCCGCTGCCGCCGGCCGATCTCTGGCTCGCCCTGCTTGGTGCGGTCGCGGCCCACTGGGTCTATCAGTTCGCTATGATCCGAGCCCTTCACAGGGGCGATCTTTCGCTTGTCTTCCCGGTGATGCGCGGCCTTGCGCCAATGATGACCGCGATCCTGGCCATGTTCGTACTGGATGAGCACCTCTCTCCGCTCGGCGTTGCCGGGCTCATTAGTGCCTCCAGCGCCCTTCTCGTCTTCGCCCTGCCGTCCGGCCGCGACCCGACGCAGTTGCGCATGGACCGCATCGCGCTGGGCTGGGCGGTGGCCACGTCTGTGGGCGTTGGGCTTTACTCCGTCGTCGATGCCTCCGTGGCGCGCCAGATGCCCAATCCGTACACCTTCATTGTCTGGCTGTTCCTGCTCGACTGGATCGGCATTACCGTGGTCACGCTGTATACACGGCGCGGCGAGGTGATCGCCCGTGTGCGCCCGCAATTGAAAGCCGCCTTCTGGGGCGGGGTGGCCGGCACGCTGTCTTATGGCGCCGCGATCATCGCCTTTACCCTGACAGATGCCGCACTTGTGACGGCCCTGCGCGAAACCTCGGTCGTCTTCGCCGCCCTGCTCGCCTGGGCCTTCCTGAAGGAGGGCTTCGGCCCGCGCCGGACCATTGCCGCCGCCGTGCTGGCGAGCGGATTGGTGTTATTGCAGGTATCTGGTTAACCGGATTTCGGGATTTTTCAGGTAGGCCACCACAATGCCCTTTCTGCGCCACCTGACCGGATATGCCCCTGCCAAGCTTGCCAGCGCATTGGCGAGCTTTGGCGGTGTCTATGTCTTCACCCGGTTGCTCGGGGCAGAGGATTATGGCCGCTATGCCCTGCTCATCTCGATCCTGGCGCTGATCCATACCCTGACCCTGACCTGGGTTGAGGCAGCCAATTACCGTTTCGCCGCCCGCGCCCGCGAACAGGGGACACTGGCCGATCACTATGCCCTGGCGCTCGCCATGATGCGGCGGTCCCTGCTGGCCGGGTTGGCCGTGCTGGGGCTGGTCTGGATCGCGCTCAGCCACGTGCCGGGCTACGCCGCTGCCCTGCCCTGGATCGCGGTGCTGATGGTGACCAATACCTTCGTCCAGATGGCGCTGGAGGCCCACCGTGCCGGCCACCGCGTCGCGCGCTATTCCGTCACCGAGACCTTCCGCGTTCTCGGCGGTTTCGCCGCCGGGGCCGCGCTGGCCTGGGCGTTCGATCTAGGCGCCGCCGCCCCGCTCATCGGCATGGCCGCGGCCGCCTTGGTCGTCGCAGTGCGTGAGGCCGTGTTCCTACACAAATCTGCCAGGGGCGGGCGCCTGGACAAGGAAACCTCCCGCGCCTGGATGGGCTACGGTTTTCCCATCGCCGCGGCCCTATTGCTCGATATCATCCTGTCAGCCTCTGACCGGTTTCTGATCGCCGCATTTCTCGGCGAAGCTTCCGTAGGCGCCTATGCCGCCGGATATGGCGTGGCCGACAAGACCGTGCTGATGCTGTGCGCCTGGCCGGCGCTCGCCGCCTCGCCGCAGATCATGGCCGCGTTCGAGCGCCATGGAGTAGCCGGCGCGCGCGAGGGCGCCCACAAGCTGATCCGTACACTGCTCCTGCTCGGCATTCCCGCCGCCACCGGCCTGGCGCTGACCGCCCAGCCACTCGGGGAGGCTATGATCGGCGAGGCCGTGCGCGCCCAGGCGATCCAGATCATCCCCTGGATCGCCTTTGCCGGCCTGCTCAACGGGCTGATGATCCATTATGCCAGCGAGGCCTTCCAACTGGCGCACCGCACCCGTTTGCGCGCGTTGCTGATGCTGGTGCCGGCCGGACTCAATATCGCGCTGAACCTGATCCTGCTCCCGACCGTCGGCCTCATGGGCGCGGTCTATGCCACGCTGATCAGCTATGGCGTGGGCCTGGTTCTGCTCGCGCTGGTCGGCCGGCGTTTGGTGGCCTTCCCCTGGCCGGTGGGTGAGGCGCTGGGCATCGCGCTGGCGGCAGCTGCCATGGCCCCGGCGGTCTGGCTGTTGCCGGATATTGGCGGCTGGCCGCAACTGTTTATCGAGGCTGGCGCCGGCGCGCTGACCTATGTCGGCGTGCTCCTGGCCCTGAATGTCGTCGGTATTCGCCACTTCGTGCAGGAAAAGCTTGCATCCACACGGGCGCTTGGTGCGTAAAGCATCTCATGAACGATTTGAAATCCGGCGCAGCCACCACCGCTGACAAGGCCAACCAGATCTGGGGCGACCTGATCCCGGTGATGGCCTTTGTCATCCTCTACAATGTGCTGCGGCGCATCCAGCCTGAGGGTGGCTTTCTCACTTATGACGCCCTGTTCTGGGCCACCGGCGCGCTGGTCGGCCTGACCGTGGCAATCATCATTCGAAAGCTCATGAAGGGCGAACCCATCCCGCCTTTCCTGATCGTCTCCTCACTGATTGTGGGTGTGTTCGGCGTGCTTGGAATCATCGGCAAGAACGAAGCCTTCCTCTATGTGAAGGTGACCCTGCAGAACCTTTTCCTCGCCAGCCTGATCTTCTTCCCGATGATTTTCGGGCAGAATGTCTGGAAGGCGATGTTCAAATCCGTGTTCGACCTGCCCGACCCCGCCTGGCGCCAGCTCGCCATTCGCTGGGGCCTTTTCTTCATCGCAATGGCGACGTGGAATGAATATCTCTACCGCACCTTCGCGCCCGTGGCCGAACAATGCCTGCCTGTCTTCGGTGTACAGATGGCCCCCTGCGAGCCTTATTCCTTCGCCGGCCTCAACTTTGGCGAAAAGGACGCACAGGATGTGTGGGCCAATTGGAAGCTCGGCAATATGGTCATCACCTTCCTGTTCGGCGCGGCGAATGTGCCCTTGATGCTCAAACATCTTCGCGATCCGGCAGTCCCGGTCAGCGAGTCAGCAGATCCGTCCCCGGCGGATTGACAAAGGGTGCAAAATTTTCGCGCCCGCGCGTTTCGGCATAATGTGTCAGCGCCCAGACCACGGTCGGGAAGGCCAGCTCAGCCCACGGAATGTCGGCCCAGTCAAACAGCGCGACCTCCTCGCTTTCCGGCCCGGCGGCAATATCCGAGGCGAGATCGGCAATAAACATCACCTGCACCTGACCTATGCGCGGAACCGAGTAGATTGACAGGGTTCGGCGAATTTCGATCTTCGCGCAGGCCTCTTCCATCGCCTCGCGTGCTGCTGCTTCCTCTACAGATTCGCCCAGTTCCATGAAGCCAGCGGGCAGCGTCCAGAAGCCCCTGCGCGGCTCGATGGCACGTCGGCACAGAAGGATCTGCTCCCCCGACAAGACGACAGACCCTGCAACAATCTTAGGATTTTGATAGTCTATAAAGGAACAATGCTTACAGACTCTACGTTTCCTATCGTCGCCAGCCGGGATCTCCATTTGGAATTCGGGGCTCAAACCTTGTGTCATGCGAACGTCAACCTATCGCGTTATTGGAGAAACTGGTTGATCCGCCCACGGCAGAAACCGATAGCGGTAACGGGCATTGATGCGGGCCTTGGGCGGGCCTGCGGGGTAAGGGCAAGATGAGCGAAGCAGACACACAAGACAACGGGCAAGGTACATTCGATTTGACGACATCTCTCAGTCACCTTCTTCATCGGGCACAACAACTGGCTGCAAATGAGTCTGCCGCTGCCCTGCGCGAAGCTGGTGTCACGCTGCGTCAATTCAACGTTCTGGCCGCCGCCTCGCAAGAAGATGGCCCGAGCCAGTCGCGCCTTGTCGAACTCACCGGGATCGACCGATCGACCCTTGCAGACATGCTGAACCGGATGGAATCTTCCGGCCTGATCATTCGCAAACCCTCCCCTGAAGACGCACGCGCGAAATCCGTGGCGCTTACGGAAGAAGGCGAAGCAGCGCTGGCCGTTGCTGGACCGGCTGTGCAGAGTGCGGATGAATCCCTGATCAAAGTGTTGGCCAAAAACCGCCGCGCGGCCTTTATCGATCTGTTGACCGTGATGATCGATTCCAAATCCGAGGGCAAGCCTTTGAGCGCGCTGTCGGCCCATGCCGAGCCGGAAGCCGAGCCAGTCGCCGAGGAAGCCCCCAAGCCCGCGAAGAAGAAAGCCAAGGAAAAGGCCAAGGAAAAACCGAAGGTCAAAGCCAAGGCAAAAGACAAGGCGCCCGCCAAAAAAAAGAAGAAAAAGAGCAAGGCGTAAATTCGCTTGCCTTTGTCATGATCGACCCGGTCGGCAAACGCACGAAATCGCGTTAAGCCGCCAGCATGGCTGCGCCCATATCTTCGACCCTGCCCATCCAGTCCGTCCTCGGAGACATCACCGGGGCGCTCTCCAGTGCCAATCGCCTGATCCTGGCCGCGCCACCCGGCGCGGGCAAGACAACTGGTGTGCCGCTACACCTGCTGGACCTGATCGAGGGCCGCATCCTGGTCCTGGAGCCGCGCCGCATCGCCGCGCGCGGCGCCGCCCAGCGCATGGCGGAGCTGCTCGGCGAACGCCTGGGCGAACGCGTTGGCCTGAGCACGCGGCTGGAGCGCAAGGTATCGAGCCGCACACGGATTGAGGTGATCACGGATGGCCTGTTCACCCGCCGCATCCTTGCTGATCCGGAACTTTCCGGCATCGGTGCCGTTCTGTTCGACGAAATCCATGAGCGTTCCCTCAATGCCGATCTCGGCCTGGCCCTGGCGCTCGACGCTCAGGCGGCCCTGCGGCCGGACCTGAAGCTCATCACCATGTCTGCGACGCTGGACACCGAACGCTTTGCCCGCTGTCTGGAGGCTCCCATCGTGGAAAGCCAGGGCCGCGCCTTCCCGGTGGAGACGCGCTATGCCGGGCGCCCGCCAGATCGGCTGGACACGCATATGGCCAGTGTCATCGCCACGGCCCTGCGCGAAACGGAGGGCTCGATCCTGGCCTTCCTACCCGGTGCGCGCGACATCCGCCGCACTCAGGAGGCCTTGCTCGACCGAGGATTGGACGCGCAGATGGACATCCTGCCGCTCTATGGCGCCTTGCCACCATCCGAGCAGGATGCTGCCATCCGCCCGGCCACGAAAGGCCGGCGCAAAGTGGTGCTCTCAACCGATATCGCCGAAAGTGCGATCACCATTGAGGGGGTCACCACCGTGGTGGATGCGGGCCTGGTGCGCGTGCCCGCCTTCGATCCCTCCGGCCGGCGCACACGCCTGGTCACTGAGCGGGCCGCACTCGCTTCCGTCGACCAACGGCGCGGACGCGCAGGTCGCACGGCGCCGGGCGTGTGCTACCGCCTCTGGGACGCGCCGGAGACGCGAGGCCTGACACGCGAGATAACGCCGGAAATTCTGCGTGCGGACCTTTCCGGTCTTGTCCTCAGCCTGGCCGAATGGGGCGAAGATGACGCGACCCGCCTGACCTGGCTGGATGCTCCGCCCGCCGGCCGGATCGCCGCCGCGCAAACCCGTCTACGGACAGTCGGCGCCCTGTCCGAAGATGGCCGCCTCACCCCGCTTGGCCGAGAAATCTCCGCCCTGCCTCTGCCGCCGGATCAGGCCGCGCTTATCTGCCGGGCCGAAACGCCTGGCGAGAAAGCACTTGGCGCGCGGATCGCGGCCCTTTTGAGCGAACGCGGCCTTGGCGGCAATGCGACGGATCTCGCCACGCGGCTTGCGCGCTTTGACAATGATCGCGGCCAACGCGCCACCACACTGCGCCGACAGGCTGAACGCTGGTCCGGTGGCGGCAGGCCTTCAGGCGACCCTGCCCTACTGCTGGCACGCATCTGGCCCGATGCCATTGCGCGCCGGCGCGAGGCGCAAGCCGGCACCTATCTCACGGCCGGCGGTGACGCGGTGACCCTGCCCGAGCATGACCCGCTGGCGCGCCATGACTGGCTCGTGGTGGCCGAGGCCCTGGGCGGCGCACGCGGCGCGCGGATTACGCTGGCCGCACCGCTGAGCGAGGCAGATGCGCTCGCCGCTTCACCCGCCGAGCCCCACGAAACCGCTCAATTCGACCCAGTCACGCAGAAATTTTCCGCCCGCCGCGAACGCCGCATTGGTGCGATCCTGCTCAGCTCCCAGCCTCTGCCCAAGCCCTCTGGTGAGGCCGCGCGAAGCGCCCTGCTCAGCACATTGTTAGAGAACGGATTTTCCGCTCTTGGCGCTGAGGAAACTGTTGCCGTGCTGCTGGCACGTCTCGACTTCGCCCGCAATCATGGCGCAGACCTGCCGGACTGGACCGCCGCGGGATTGGCCGAAACGGCGGATGACTGGCTGTTGGCGGAGGGCAGCGCGCAAATTCCAAAACCGGGCGATGTGCGCGCCGCCCTGCTCGCGCATCTCGGCTGGACTGAAAGCCAGGAGTTGGCCAGTCTTGCACCGGAAACGCTTTCACTGCCATCGGGCCGGGCCGCGTCGGTCGATTATCTTGATGAAAAGGCGCCCCTGATCAGCGCGCGGGTGCAGGAAGTTTTCGGTCTCTCCATGCATCCGGCCATCGCGCGCGGCGCAGCACCGGTGACGCTCTCGCTGACATCACCGGCCCAACGCCAGGTGGCGCTGACGAAGGATCTTCCGGGCTTCTGGTCTGGCGGATATCTCGACATGGCCAAGGATATGCGCGCGCGGTATCCCAAGCATGACTGGCCCGCCGACCCGGCCTCGGCCCGCCCACATGAAGGGCGCACCAAGGCGCGCCTCGGCAAGGACTGAAACTTTACTCGGTCACGAGATATGTCACGGTGCGCCTTGGCGCATCCGCGACCAATGCTCCATTTTCAACCAGGGCATAGGTGATCGAGATTTCGCCAGCCTCCAGCGCTTCCAGCCGAATATCGAAATAGCGCTGCTCTGCCAGAAAGGTATGAGAATTGCCGCGAAAGCCGAGCATGGGAGCATAGTCACCCTCTACCGGGGCCCAGCCGAAACCTGTCGAAACACCGTCCGGCAAATCAAAGCTGACGCTGAACTCCTCGCCAACCTTGGCTGTAACTGTGTCACCGTCCTGAGCTGTTTCTGGCGCCGGTGGCAATGCACCGGGCGCATTGCTCGTCTCGATCTCTGGTGTGTCAACGTCCGCCGGTGCTGGCGGCGGTACGTCCGGATCGCCTGATCCACAAGCGCCGAGCATGGCAAGTGTCAACGCAACAAGTCCAAACCTGATCATCTCTCCCCCCATCTTGGTTTTGCAGAACCTAACATGGATAGGCAGTGTGGTCAGGTTTCAATTCCTACAGCGCGCGTGGAGGATAACCAGCCGTCTTGAGCGCGTCGATGACCTCTTCCGTGTGCTGACCGTCGCGCGTCTCGATGAGAATATCGAACTCCGCGCCCTTGGCCGGCACGTCCAGCGCCAGGCGATTGTGCGCCACATCAATTATGTTCGCCCCCATATCGCCGATGATCGTGGAGACATGGGCGAGCAGGCCGGGCCGGTCATCACCGATGATACGGATGTTGCAAAGGCGCTGCTCCCGCACCAGCGCGCGATTGAGCACCGACGAGAGCAAGCGGAGATCGATGTTCCCGCCACACAGGACCAGGCCAATCTTGCGGCCGGCAAATTTCTGCGGATGGGCCAGCAGTGCGGCAAGGCCAGCCGCCCCTGCCCCCTCGGCAACGGTTTTTTCCACATCCAGGAACAGGGTGATGGCGCGCTCCAGATGTTCTTCCTGGACCAGCACAATTTCATCGACCAGCGCTTCAACGACCCGGCGTGTGAGTTGTCCTGGTTCCTTCACCGCAATGCCCTCGGCGATGGAGGCTCCGCCGCGCGGCGTCTCCCCTTTCGACAGGGCCGAGACCATGCCGGGATACATTGCCGCTTGCACCCCGATCACCTTGGTTTGCGGCGCAATGGCCTTGGCCACCGTGGCGATGCCAGAGATCAACCCGCCACCGCCAATTGGCACGACCAACATGTCGAAGCTTTCCGCCTCAAGTATTTCCAGCCCGACCGTGCCTTGCCCGGCCATGATCAGCGGATCGTCGAAAGGATGAATCCAGGTGAGGCCCTCTTCCTCGGCCACCTTGTCGGCAAAGGCCTTGGCTTCGTCGAAAGTGTGCCCTTCGAGCAGAACCCGCGCGCCAAAGGCCTGGGTATGTTCGACCTTGTTGAAAGGCGTGGTCACCGGCATGACAATGGTGGCGGGAATGCCGAGCCGGCGCGCATGATAGGCAACGCCCTGGGCATGATTGCCGGCAGAAGCCGCGATGATGCCTCGCGCTTTTTCCTTTTCGCTGAGATGCGTCAGCCGGTTGAGCGCGCCACGCTCTTTGAAGGCGGCGGTGAATTGCAGATTCTCGAACTTCACCCAGACATCCGCGCCAGTAATTTCCGACAGCGTGCGCGAATGCGTCAGCGGTGTGCGCAGGACCTGGCCGTCAATAATCCGCGCAGCCTCACGCACATCCTCTATGCTGAGCGGCAGGGCGGCGGCTTCGGAGTCGGCCATGGGTTTCAAGTCCTCAAACGGAAAGCGCCGGACCCTACTGGCCCGGCGCCTTTTGAGCAAGATTGGGTGCTGTGAAGCTTAGGCCAGCGTTTTTACGCGCGGACCGGCAGCTTTCACGGCCTCATCGACATGGGCTTCGTAAATGGCGAAATTCTTGATGAACATCTCAGCCAGTTTTGCCGCCTGGGCGTCATAGGCATCGCCATTGGCCCAGGTGCTGCGCGGATCGAGGATTTTGCTGTCCACGCCCGGAACGGCTTTTGGCACCATGAAGCCGAAGGTCTCGTCTTCGCGGAAGTCTGCGCTGTTGAGCGAGCCGTCCATGGCAGCGTTCAGCAGCGCGCGGGTCGCCTTGATCGGCATGCGCGCGCCTTCGCCGTGCGGGCCGCCGGTCCAGCCGGTGGAGACCAGCCAGCAGGACACATCATATTTGGCGACGAGGTCACGCAGGAGATTGCCATATTCGCTTGGGTGGCGCGGCATGAAGGGGCCACCGAAACAGGTCGAGAAGGTCGCTGTTGGCTCGGTGACACCTTTTTCCGTGCCGGCCACTTTGGCGGTATAGCCCGACAGGAAGTGATACATGGCCTGGGCCGGGGTCAGCTTGGCGATGGGCGGCATCACGCCGAAAGCATCGCAGGTCAGCATGACGAGGTTTTTCGGCTGACCGCAGCGTCCGGTGAGCGAAGCGTTCGGAATGGCCGAGATCGGATAGGCACCACGGGAATTTTCCGCAAGGCTGGAATCGGCGAAATCAAGCTCGCGCGTTTCCGGGTCCATGACCACATTCTCGATCACCGTGCCCCACTGGCTGGTGGTGGCATAAATCTCAGGCTCGGCTTCCGGCGAGAGATTGATCATCTTGGCATAGCAGCCGCCTTCAAAATTGAAGAGGCCGTTCTCGGACCATCCGTGTTCGTCATCGCCGATCAGGATACGGCTGGCATCAGCAGACAGGGTCGTCTTGCCGGTGCCCGACAGGCCGAAGAAGATGCAGGCATCATCAGCATCCGACGTGTTCACCGAACAGTGCATGGGCATCACGCCCTTGGCCGGCAGCAGATAGTTCAGGATGGTGAAGACCGATTTCTTGGTCTCGCCGGCATAAGAGGTGCCGCCGATCAGCACGAGGCGCTTGGCGAGGTTCACCGCAATCACCGTCTCGCTCACCGTGCCGTGCTTGGCCGGATCGGCGCGGAAGCTCGGCAGGTTGATAATGGTGAATTCCGGCGCAAAGCCTTCATATTCGGCGGGCTCGGGAATACGCAGCAAGTGACGAATGAACAGGGAGTGCCAGGCATACTCATTGACAATGCGCACGGGCAGGCGGTGATCCAGATCCGCGCCGCCGAAGAGCTGCTGGACATAGACTTCCTGCTTGCCCAGATGCGCCTTGAAATCTTCCCACAGCACATCGAAATGCTCCGGTGTCATCGAGGCATTATTGTCCCACCAGACGGTGTTTTCAGTCATCTCGTCACGGACAGTGAACTTGTCCTTGGCCGATCGGCCGGTATGCAGACCCGTTTCCACCACCAGTGGGCCACCGCGCGCGACACGCGCTTCACCGCGCGCGATCGCCGCTTCGTGCAGCCGGGCTTCGTTCCAGTTCTGGTAAATGGCTTTCGGCGTGACCCCCAGATCCGAAAGGCCTGATTCCTGTGTCATTGATATTCCCCAAACTCTAAATTCGGCATTCGGCCGGATTTCCAATAACGATCCCGGAAAGCAGAATTCCCGAGTGTGACTGGAAGCGAGGGTGCAAGTTCTGGACCCCTGCACACTGTTGGGCAAGCGCACACTGCAAGTTTTTGTATGTTAGCGTTATCAATGACTTAGCCGCATCATTTGTCTGAAAAGCAGCAAAAAAATCCATCAAATCCGAGGCGCTAAGGCAGGCTTTTCTTGAGCTGATAAACCAGCTCAAGCGCGGCCTTGGGCGTCAATTCGTCTGGGTCGATCTCAGCCAGGCGCGCCACAAGTTCACTGTCCTGATCAGGGACATCCGCCATGGGCGGCACTTCAGCTGCGGCAAAAAGCGGCAAGGCCTCACCACGACGGGACTCCCCTTCCAGCTGCTCCAGGATCTGCCGTGCACGGCTGACCGCACGCTTGGGCAGCCCCGCGAGCCGCGCAACCTGCACCCCATAAGATCGATCGGCTGGCCCAGATTGAACCTCGTGCAAAAAGACAAGTTCGTCGCGATACTCTTTCGCCCGCAAAGAGACATTCGCCGCCCCCTTCAGGCGCGCGGCAAGGTCTGTCAGCTCATGATAATGGGTCGCGAACAGGGCGCGGCAGGCATTGGTGTCGTGCAGATGCTCCACCGCTGCCCAGGCTATGGCCATGCCATCAAAGGTGGATGTCCCCCGGCCGACCTCATCCAGAATGACGAAGCTTTGCGGCGTGGCCTGATTCAGGATGGTGGCGGTCTCGACCATCTCCACCATAAAAGTCGAACGCCCGCGCGAAAGATCGTCCGACGCGCCGACACGCGAGAAGACCCGGTCAACCGGACCAAGTGTAAAACGACGCGCCGGCACGAAGCTGCCTGCCTGGGCAAGGATCACCGCCAGAGCCGCCGCCCGCAAATAGGTCGACTTGCCGGCCATGTTCGGTCCCGTGACGAGGAGTAGACGTGGGGAAGACATGGCGCTGGCATCCAACTGCAGGCCATTTGCGGTAAAGCCCTGGCCCTCCTTCTTCAGCGCGGCCTCGACCACGGGATGGCGCAGGCCCTCCGCCTCCAGAACCGGCGCGCTGCTGAGTGTGGGACGCACCGCGCCAACCTCATCGGCCCACTCCGCCAGGGCAAGTGCCACGTCCAGCTCCGCAAGGGCCTCAGCGGCAATGGACAATGGCGCCCCCAGCGCCTCAATGCGCGTCAGAAAGCCTTCGAAGATCTCATGCTCCATGGCCTTGGCCGACTCCTCGGCCCGGGAGATGCGCCCCGCCAGGTCGCCGAGCTCCGCAGTGGAAAAGCGCACATTCTTGGCCAGGGTCTGGCGGTGGATGAAGGTCTCGTTCAGCGGCGCGGCCATCATCGCTTCGCCAGCACGCACCGGTACATCGATGAAATAGCCGAGCACATTATTGTATTTGATCTTCAACGCGCCAGCGCCGGTCAGATCGGCATATTGCGCCTGCAGGCCAGCAATGATCTTGCGGCTATCGTCGCGCAGGCTGCGTGCCTCATCCAGAGCGGCCGACCAGCCTGGCTGCACAAAGCCACCATCGCGCGATAGCAGTGGCGGCTCGGGCACAATGGCTTGGGAAATATCCTGGGCCAGCGCGCCAAGCTCTAGATGATTGGCGAGCGTGAGCGCGGTCAGGGCAACTTCCACTTCCGCTGGCGGCGCGGCGTGGGCTCGCGCTGCCTCTGCCACCACGGCCTCTCCAGCCTTCAATGCCAAAGCCACGGCCAAAAGATCGCGCGGTCCACCCCGGCCCAATGCCAGGCGAGTGCGTGCGCGCGCCAAGTCCGGCGCCTTGCGCAAGCGCTCGCGCAGGACATGCCGCAGATCCTGTTCCCCAAGCGCCCAGGCCACGCTGTCATGGCGCGCCGAAACGGCATCGGCCACCAGCAGTGGCCTTGAAATCCGGTCTGCCAACAAGCGCGCACCTGGCGCAGTGACTGTGCGATCCAGAGTCTCCAGCAAGCTGCCCACACGGTCTCCCGCAAGTGTGCGGTCGAGTTCCAGGCTCGCGCGTGTTGCAGGGTCGATGGCAAGTTCGCTGGCCGCGCGCGCCTGACGCGGCGGATCGAGCCGCGGCGCCGCACCCGCCTGGGTCAGGTCGACATAATCAAGCAGCAAGGCGATGGCCGCGAGTTCGGCCCGCTCGAAACGGCCAAGACTGTCAATCGCGCCAACATCGAAAGCGCGCTTCAACGCCGCTTCGCCCCCCTTGAAACTGGCATTGCGCGCCGGGCGCGACGTCACCGCAAGGCCGAGCCCTGTGCGCAGCTCGGCCTCCAGAGCGCCACCCGCCTCATTGTCGGGCACCAATACTTCGCCGAGCGGAAAAGCGCCAAGCCGCTCCAGCGCCTCACCCGCCCCGCACTGGCCGACCAAAAAGGCGCCAGTGGAAATATCGGCCACGGCAAATCCCATGGTCTTGCCCCCCGCCATGGGCACCAATGCACCTAAGGCCTGACCCATGCGCGCGGGCAGCATGGTGTCCTCGGTTAGTGTACCGGGTGTGAGAATGCGTACCACCGCGCGGTTCACCACCGCTTTCGAACCGCGCTTCTTTGCCTCAGCGGGGCTCTCGGTCTGTTCACACACAGCCACACGCTCACCGGCCCGGATCAGCCTGGCAAGATAGGCGTCGGCGGCATGAAAGGGCACGCCCGCCATTGGGATCGGTTCGCCAAGATGCTCACCACGTGCCGTCAATGTGATATCGAGAATAGCGGCGGCGCGCTTGGCGTCGTCGAAGAAAAGCTCATAGAAATCGCCCATGCGGAAAAACAAGAGCGCGTCCTCATGTTGCGCCTTGATTTCCAGATATTGCGCCATGAAAGGCGTCGGCGCCTTTTGGGCGGTAGAAGGCGAGGCAGTATCAGGCATGCGCCACTTGAGTAGCGAGTCTATGCAAAGAGGCAAATGGCGATTTAGACCCTCAAGACAAAGAGCACCGCTAACATTCTCGAATGCGGGTTGTAGGGGGCGAAGCACAGGCATATGGTCCGCAGCCTTAACTGACCCAGTAGTTGATAATCGCAAGTTTCCAAGGCGCGCCCGAACATGACCAAGAAACGCCCCAGCTTCACCGACCAGGAAGCCCTGGATTTCCACGCCCTGCCGCGCCCCGGCAAGCTCTCGGTCGCACCGACAAAGCCGATGAGCACACAGCGCGACCTCTCCCTGGCCTACAGTCCGGGTGTTGCTGTGCCCGTGCTCGCCATCGCCGAGGATGAAGACCGCGCCTATGACTATACCGCCAAGGGCAACATGGTGGCGGTCATCTCCAACGGCACGGCCATTCTGGGCCTGGGTGATCTCGGCGCCATGGCGTCCAAGCCTGTGATGGAAGGCAAGTCTGTCCTGTTCAAGCGCTTCGCTGACGTGGACTCCATCGATATCGAGGTCGAGACCAAGGACGTGGACGCGTTTTGCGACACGGTGCGAAATATCGGCCACACATTCGGGGGCATCAATCTGGAAGATATCGGCTCACCGGAATGCTTCATTATCGAATCGCGCCTTCGCGAAGACCTCGACATTCCGGTCTTTCATGATGACCAGCACGGCACGGCCATCATCGCGGCCGCCGGCATCATCAATGCCTGCGCGGTGACCGGGCGTAAAATTGAAGATCTCAAGGTCGCCGTTTCCGGCGCCGGCGCGGCGGGCATCTCCTGCGCCGGACTTATCCGCCATCTCGGCGTGAAGGCAGAAAACATCCTGATGTGCGATTCCCGTGGCGTTGTTTATGAGGGCCGCACGGAAAAGATGGACCAATTCAAGTCCGCCTTCGCCGTGAAGACCGATAAGCGCACCCTGGAGGAAGCGATGGACGGCGCAGACTGTCTGCTTGGACTGTCTGTAAAAGGCGCCGTAACCCAGGAAATGATCGCCTCAATGGCAGAAAATCCGATCATCTTCGCCATGGCCAACCCAGATCCCGAAATCACGCCGGAAGAGATCAAGCAAGTGCGAGACGATGCCATCATCGCCACGGGCCGCTCAGACTATCCCAACCAGGTCAACAATGTGCTGGGCTTTCCTTACATTTTCCGTGGCGCCCTGGATGTGCGCGCACGCGGGATCAATGAGGAGATGAAGGTCGCCGCGGCCCGCGCCCTCGCCGAGCTCGCCCGTGAGGATGTCCCCGATGAGGTGGCCGCGGCCTATCACGGCTCGCGCCCACAATTCGGGCCGGACTATATCATCCCCACCCCGTTTGATCCGCGTCTCATCACCTTCGTGCCGCCCTTTGTTGCCCAGGCAGCAATGGACACCGGCGTGGCGCGCCGCCCGATCGAGGATATGGAGGCCTACCGTCAGGACCTCGCCCAGCGCCAGGACCCCACCGCCAGCTTCATGCAGGGCCTGCAAAGCGCGGTGCGCGCCACCCAGAAGCGCATTGTCTTTGCCGAAGGGGAAGAGCCCGCCGTGGTGCGCGCGGCCGCGTCCTTCAAAAATCAGGGCCTCGGAGATCCTATCCTGATCGGCCGGGAAGACCGCGTGGCTCAGGCCATGAAACAAATGGGCGTACCGGAAGGTTCGCTGACCGTGGTCAATGCACGCCTGTCTGACAAGAACCCGGATTATACCGATTACCTCTATGCGCGCCTGCAACGCCAAGGCTACCTGAAGCGTGATGTCCAGCGTCTGGTAAACCAGGACCGGAACGTGTTCGGCTCCTGCATGCTGGCCCTGGGCGATGCCGACGGAATGGTCACGGGCGTAACCCGCAACTATCAGGTGGCCCTGGAGGATGCGCGCCTTGTCCTCGATCCGGTTGAAAACCACCCCGTGATCGGCATGTCGCTGGTCATTTCGCGCGGCATGACCGTGTTCATCGCCGATACAAGTGTCGTCGAGCTGCCAAGCGGAGAGGATCTCGCGGCAATCTCACGCGAAGCGGCCCGTTCTGTGCGCGCGCTTGGCTTTACTCCGCGCGTGGCGCTGCTGTCTTATTCCACTTTCGGCAACCCGATGGGCGAGCGGATCGAGAAAGTGCGCGAGGCGGTGGCCATTCTGGACGCCGACCCGGATGTGGATTTCGAATATGAAGGCGATATCGCCGCCGATGTGGCGTTGAATCCCAATCACCGGCTGACCTATCCCTTCACGCGCCTGACCGGGCCGGCCAATGTCCTGGTGATGCCGGCCATTCACTCAGCATCGATTTCGACAAAGCTGATGGATGCCATGGGCGGCGCCACCGTGATCGGACCTATGCTGTTGGGCCTGGAAAAATCGGTACAAATCGCCAATCTCGGCGCCACTGTGTCCGATATTGTCACACTGGCCACGATTGCCGCCTATGATGTTGACGGCATCAGCGCAGAAACGGCCACCGAATAATTCGCTTATTCGGCCGGTCCCGGCCTGGCGACAGCTGCAGGTGGAACCTCCCGGTCCGGCTTCATCATGGCGGTCAGGAATGACAGGAAGATTGCCGGCAAACCAAAGCCGGCAGCAACCAGGAAAAAGGTGGAATACCCTCCCAACGTGGCCTCATCGCCGGCGCTGAAACTCGCCACCATCACTCCGGAAGTCCCCGCGATCAGTTTCGGCCCCAGCGACCAGACCGAGCTGAAAATCGCATATTGCGTGCCCGCGAAGGACCTGTTCACAAAGCTCGACATGAAAGCGATGAAAATGGTGCCGGCATAGCCCCCGGCGATATTGTCCGCCGTGACAGCCACGAAAAGCGGAAACAGGCTATCTGCCGATTGGCTCACCAACCA
The DNA here is from genome assembly GCA_022760335.1 of Hyphomonadaceae bacterium. Lineage (GTDB taxonomy): Bacteria > Pseudomonadota > Alphaproteobacteria > Caulobacterales > Hyphomonadaceae > UBA5336. Next base: position 3,203 of record JALEGE010000059.1, on the reverse strand, counting down.
GGCAAAGATCACATTGCCCAGCACCGAAACTATCGCTCCGATGATCAGCGACACGCGCAAGCCCAGCTTGAGCGCGGAAAGCCCAGCCAGTGCGACCCCTACAAACACGATCCACGGACCATAAGTGCCGCTGACGATACCGATATCTGCAGGTGTGTAGCCCATGGCGCTATAGGCCGGCTTGGCCATGATGCCCATCACGATGTCGCTCAACCGGTAGGTCGACACGAAAATCAGGATCAACAGCGCGGCCCAGCCATGACGCCAAAAGAAATCTACGAAGGCACCATAGGCCGGGTTCTGCAAATGCGGCGAGTCTTTTGAGAAACGCCGAATGAGAGGAATGGCAATCGTGCACAAAATCAGGGGTGTACCCGCCACATAGACCGCGATTTTGGCGATGTCTCCACGATCGGGCGCAAATCCCAGCAGACTGGCAAGGCGCGGCAGGCCCAATCCGAACCCGATGGCCAGCAAGGCCACACCCGCAAAACAGGCCGCAGCGAACCCGATGCCAAGCACCAGACCGGAGGCGGAAAAGGAGGTGCCCTCAGGCTGATCCATCAGGGCCTTGAAGATAAACCAGGCAAACCCAAGTGCCGCGCCTCCCGCAACGCAATAGAGCGCATATTCCGCCAGTTTCAGCCCGCCATGCAGCCATCCGGCTCCCCCGGAAATCGACGCAAAAGCACCAAACGCCGAGGCAAGACCAATGGACAAGAGCATCACGCCCGCCGCCGCCGCAGCCTGCATTCCCGACTTTCGGTCCCAGACCGCAAATACCAATGCGGCCAAGGCCATGGTGCCCGCCATTGCCCAATAGGCCACCTGGAAAGACGCGATGCCGGCAATGACCAGCGCGACACCGCCGGAAATCACCATGCCAACCTTGTAACCATACTGATACGCCGCCGCGAGCGAAGCCTGCTCATCATCATCGTCAGCCGCCTCAATCCGCCAGGCATCAATGCCGATATCCTGTGTCGCGGAACAAAATGCGATGAGAAACGCGAACAGCGCCGTGACCGAAAGATTCTGTGTCGGATCGCTAAAGCCCACACCGATCATTGCCATGGCCAGGCCGATCTGGGCGACGAAGATCCAGGCCCGGCGGCGTCCGAAAATACCTGTCAGGCCGGGCGGATTGAACCGGTCGACAAGCGGCGCCCAGAGAAACTTGAAGGAATAGGAAAGGCCAAACCAGGAAAAGAAGCCAATGATCGCGGTGTCGACCTCACTGCGCTCCAGCCAGACTGACAAGGCACTGAAATACAAAAGGAAAGGCAGGCCAGCGGTAAAGCCGAGGACCAGCATCATCGCAGTCTTGGGCTGGGCAAACAGAGCAAGTGCATCACGCAGGGAGCGCGACGGTGTATCTCGCTCCGCCGTCACGCTCATGCCGCGCCGGCCTTGCGGCCAGCATTGACGGCCCATTTCACAGCCAAATTGCGCAGAGTTTCCGGGTCAATCGGTTTGGCCGCAACCAAATCCGCACCAGCCCGGCGCGCCTCGCGCTCAATATCCGGGTTCACCTCGGCGGAAACTGCGATCACCGGGACGGTTTGCCCTCCCGCGCGCAGGCGGCGTGTCGCCTCGAAACCATCCATCACGGGCATGCGCAAATCCATAAGCACCAAATCCACCTGCCGAGTATCGAAGGATTCGAGTGCTTCGACACCTGTTGCTGCGACAGTGACGGTAAATCCGGTCGATTCCAAGGCGCGCCGGGCAATCAGGGCATTTACCGGATTATCATCTGCGATCAGCACATGGGCGCCTTGGCCGGTAGGGGTATCGCATTCAGCTTCCGGCGCCCCCTCACGTGCCAGATAGATGCGCTCGATCACGGAGGAGGCGCGCAGGGGGCGCACCAACCAACCCTTGCAGCCCATATCCCGAAAGCGACCAATTGCACCGCGGTCTTCCGGGCGCAGCACCACAAGAGCATGGGTCTGGGCGGCATGGCTGACAATTCGCCGCGCGGGTAGATCCGCACCAATCAGCAGAACATCGCAGCCATGTCCGCCCGTGGGCGCTGTATCGGGAAGCAGTACCGGGGTAATCGCAGCCGATTGCAGGATGGAAGACAGGGCCAGCGTGGTGGCCTGCGGCATGCCGATAAGACCAACATGCCCGCCAAGCTGTGGCAGATCGTGGGTCGGCTTCCGGTCGGCTTTTTCGAGTGGCAGACAGACTTCAAATTGCGTGCCGAGCCCCAGATCGCCGGAAACGCTGATCTGACCGCCGAGCAGGCCTGTCAGGCGGCGCACAATGGAAAGGCCGAGCCCGACCCCGCCATCCTTGCGTGCATCACGCGGCTGACTTTGGCGAAAGGCTTCAAACAGGCGCTCGCGGTCGGCCGGAGCAATCCCCGGTCCCGTGTCGATAATACGATACACAATGCCGCCATCGACCTCTTCCATATCCAGCATCACGCAGCCCGATTCAGTGAATTTCAGGGCATTGCCGATCAGGTTGAAGAGAATTTGGCGGATCCGCCCGCCATCCCCGCGACGGGTGGCCATGGGCAATTCAAGGGCGCGCGAGGCAATATCGATCCCGCCTGCATGCGCGCGTGGACTGAGCAGCTCCACCACCTCCCGGCCCAGTCGTACCGGGCAGAAAATCTCATCTTCCAGTTCCATCCCACCTGCATCCAGGCGGGCATGATCGAGCACGGTGTTGAGCAAATCCAAAAGGCGCGCACCAGAGGCGCGGATCGCCTCGGCATATTCGCGCTGGGCCGGGGCCAGTTCGGTTTCCAGCAAAAGCGAGACCGTGCCCAAAATGCCATTCAGGGGCGTGCGAATCTCATGGCTGGCCGTGGCCAGGAAAGTCTTCTCGGCGGCGGGATCATCAGGACAGTCGGTCATGCCACTGCCATAACAAGATCGGGTGAGAGATGGCTTAACGGAATGTCACAAACCCTGGCGATCATGAGGCCAGGCCGCGGGCATCAGGCGAGGCGGTGGAAGCGCCCGGCACACGCCGGCGATACGACAAAGCCTCAGCAATATGAGCCCGGCGGATAGCATCAACGCCTTCCAGATCCGCAATTGTACGCGCGACTTTCAGGGTGCGGTGATAGGCGCGCGCGGTGAGGGAGAGTTTCTGCGCGGCGTCTGAGAGCAACGCTGCGCCGGCGGCATCGGGCGCAGCAATCCGATCCAGTTCGGCTGTTGCGGCATCGGCATTGATCAGTC
>JALEGE010000058.1 GCA_022760335.1 Hyphomonadaceae bacterium | reverse complement strand
TAGAAATCCACCTGTCCAACCCCGCCGCGCGCGACACCTTCCGGCAAACCAATTATGTGTCCCCTGTCGCAAATGCGACGATTGCCGGGCTCGGCGCCCAAGGCTATGTGCTGGCCATGGATGCGGCTCACCACCTGATCACCTCCGGAGGCAAGAACCAGAAATGAGCACCACAAAGACAAAGCTCGACACCGGCCTGATCCGGGAACTTGCGGCCATTTTGCGCGAAGCCGATCTCGGCGAGCTGGAAGTCGAGCATGAAGGCCTGCGCGTGAAAGTGACCAAGCCGGTCCCGCCCGCCGTTCACGCCATGGCGCCCGCGCCAGTCGCCGCCGTTGCCACGCCTGCCGCTGCACCAGCACCGGCGGCCGTAGCGCCGGCTGCCGAGGCCGCGACTGACGAAAACGCTATCACCTCACCCATGGTCGGCACGGTTTATCTTTCGCCCGAGCCTGGCGCGAAAGCCTTCGTCAATGAGGGTGACAAGGTGAAGAAGGGCGACACGCTGATGCTGGTCGAAGCGATGAAGACCTTCAACCCGGTTGAGGCACCCCGCGCCGGCACAATTACGAAAATCATCGTCGAGGATGCCCAGCCGGTCGAGTTTGGCGAGCCGCTCATCGTAATCTCATAAGAAGGACCGCCCCGCATGATCGAGAAAGTCCTGATCGCCAATCGCGGCGAAATTGCCCTGCGTATCCACCGCGCCTGCAAGGAAATGGGTATCGCCACCGTTGCGGTGCATTCCGAGGCCGATGCAGACGCCATGGCTGTACGTTTGGCCGATGAGAGCGTCTGCATCGGGCCAGCGCCATCCAGCCAGTCCTATCTGAAGAAATCCCAGATCATTGCCGCCGCCGAGATCACCGGCGCCGATGCGATCCATCCCGGTTATGGTTTCCTGTCTGAAAACGCCCAGTTTGCCGAGATGGTCGAGGCGCATGACCTGATCTTTATCGGCCCGAAGCCGGAACATATCCGCGTGATGGGCGACAAGATCGCCGCCAAGCAGGCCATGATCGATGCCGGGGTCCCCTGCGTGCCCGGCTCCGATGGCGGGCTGGATTCTGTCAGCAGCGCCAAGAAAGTCGCCAAGCGGATCGGATATCCCGTACTTGTGAAGGCTGCGGCAGGTGGTGGCGGGCGCGGCATGAAGGTGGCGCGCAACGAGAAAGAACTCGACACAGCGGTGAAGACTGCCAAGACCGAGGCCAAGGCCGCTTTTGGCGATGACGCGGTTTATCTGGAAAAATATCTTGAGCGCCCGCGCCATATCGAGATCCAGATCATCGCCGACGAACATGGCAATGTCTGTCATCTGTGGGAACGCGACTGCTCGATCCAGCGCCGCCACCAGAAAGTCTTTGAGGAAGCCCCCTCGCCTGCCCTGAACCAGGCCCAGCGCGATGATATCGGCATGATCGTCGCGCGCGCGGTGGAAAAGCTCGGCTATCGCGGCGCCGGCACGATGGAATTCCTTTATGAGGACGGACATTTCTACTTCATCGAAATGAATACCCGTATCCAGGTTGAACACCCGGTCACCGAGATGATCACTGGCATCGATCTCGTGCGCGAGCAGATTCGCGTCGCCGATGGCGCCAAGCTCTCCTTCACACAGGAAGATGTACTCTTGGTGGGTCATGCCATCGAATGCCGGATAAATGCTGAGCACCCGGAAACCTTCGTGCCAAGCCCCGGCACGATTACCGACTTTCACGCCCCCGGTGGCCCGGATGTGCGCCTGGATAGCGCGGTTTATGCCGGTTACCGGATCCCGCCGCACTATGACAGCCTGATCGGCAAGCTGGTTGTGCACGGACGTACGCGTAATGAGTGCGTCATGCGCCTGCGCCGTGCATTGGACGAGATGGTGGTTGGTGGCGTGGAAACCACCCTGCCCTTGCATCGTCGCCTGGTGCAGGAAAAGGATGTGATTGACGGAAATTACGATATTCATTGGCTGGAACGCTATCTCGAGCAGTCCTAAACTCTCCTGATGAGACGCTTGGACACGACCAGTCTATTGAATGCCTACCGGCGCGGCGTGTTTCCGATGGCTGAAAGCCATGATGATCCACACCTGTTCCTGGTCGATCCGGAAATCCGGGGCATCCTGCCACTGGATGGCTTTCACATTCCCAAGCGCCTGGCCCGCACAGTGCGTCAGGATCGCTATGAGGTGACGCTGAACCGTGCCTTCACACGCGTGATAGAAGGTTGCGCGGCGCCTGCGCCTGGCCGAGAGAACACTTGGATCAATCCGCTGATTACCAATCTCTACGGTGCGCTGCACCGCGAGGGGCATGCCCATTCGATAGAAGTCTGGCAAGAAGAGCGCCTGGTCGGCGGATTGTATGGCGTGGCGATTGGCGGCGCCTTCTTCGGCGAGAGCATGTTCTCGCGCGCCACAGATGCCTCAAAGGTGGCGCTGGTTCACCTGGTCGCGCGGCTCTTGCGCGAGGGGTTTACCTTGCTGGATGCCCAGTTCCACAATCCGCATCTGGAACAGTTCGGCCTGATCGAAATCCACCGCCATGATTTCCGGAAAGACCTGACAGCAGCCCTCATACTCGACTGCACATTCGACGCGCCCCCCTTGGAAATGAGCGGCGCGAGCGCGCTAGCAATTATCGAAAGCTCCTGAGTCTACTCTTCAGACTCAGGCGACAACACTTCACGAGAGCAATGGATTACCCAGACATCGTAGACTGGATGTTCCAAAGCATTGAGCCCCGGCGAAGAAGCAAACATCCATCCGGAAAAGATCAACGGCTCATCGCTGATGTCTTCTACATCGCTTATGGGTTTCAGGCTGCGCACTTGTAGAAAGGCAGCGCTTTCCGGCGGAAAGTCCGGCGGTGTCTGGAAACAAACCTGGAGGTCAACTTTCAGCGAGCCGAAAATCTGCGCTTCACCGACCCGCATTTCCAGATCGGTTGACCGCCCGGTGATCTTGTCGAGCCCGCGAAGTGTAGCGACCTGATATTGCCGCCAGCGGCGCACTTCCAGTTGTGGCTCTTCTTCCTCTTCCAGCAGGTCTTCACCTTCACCAGCAGGTTGTTGCACCAGCTCTGGCTGCTGGGCGAGCGCATAATAAGACACCCCGGCCAGAGCAAGAAAAGCAAACAGAAGCCGTGCGATCATTCCGGATAATCCTCGAACCCATCATCACTGCTGGCACTGTTTCCGGAATCTCCGCCCTGGCCGCCCGCGAAGGAGGCAAACAGGGTGAGCAAATCCACGCTGCCCTGGGTCTGGTTGATCATGTTGCAACCGGACCCGTCGAAGAGGCTCTCGCCAGCGCCGCAATCGACAACGGGGCCAAGTTCAAAAGCATCATAGCCCGGATCCAGTGAAACATAGGCGCCGCCAAGCAGGCCGTCGCTCTGGATACGTGCAACGGCGTCGTCGAACACGCTGAGCGCAGAATCGACCGACAGCACCATACGGGCTTCATTGGTCTCTGAGTCGAGCGAGATCCCCCTTACCACGCCAACTTTTACGCCGGACACACGCACATCCGCGCCACGCTCCACGCCGGAAACGGAGCTGAACCGGGCGCCGAACTCGCGCGCATCCTTGCTCACCGGCGCATCGCTGCCGCGCGCCAGGGCAAACCAGGCAAAGACCATGGCCGCGAGAATAACCAGCGCGCCAATCAGGGTTTCAACAAGAGAGTCACGCATCTGGGGTCCATGGTTCATAGTCGGAATAGGTGGATTGGCGATGGTCGGTGCCACCTGAAATGGCGCCTTTTGGGCGGGTGGCAAAAGCTGTGCCCGTCAGGTTCGGTTTGTGATCCTTCTCCCAAGCCTGACGCTTCAATGGCACTTCTGTCGGCGGTGTGTCGACCACATGATGCAGCCAGCCATGCCAGTCTGGCGGCACCTTGGACGGCTCGGCCAGCCCCTTGTAGACAACATAGCGGCGATGGAAATTATCCGTTCCGAGGGAACTCTTGCGATCCTCGAAATAACGATTTCCATAATCGTCCTCACCAACAAAATGAGAGCGCCGTTTGATATCCAACAGCGCACCGAATGTGGAACCATTCCACCAGGTAAAAAGCTTCTCAATCACGATGGGAATCCTGACCGGTTGATTTGGCGGCAATATGGCCACTTCCGGTCAGTTAGTCACCTGCGACCGAGGTGACAAGCACAAGCGCGCATTCAACGTCATCACGCCCTTAGTCCTTTAGCCGACTCGGGCCATATTCGAGCATCGACGTCAAAATGATCGGACCTTTGCTATGCCGAACGCTGCCGAGCCGCCTCTCCTTCCTCTCGACTCCGAGGGCCTATCCTTCCTTTCCACGCTCGGCGCCCTGTCGGATCTGCCTTTTAACGCCCCCCTCGCAGATCTGCCGGATGAGGCCGAAACGGCAACACGCGCACTGCACCAGGCAGAGATTGCGCGCACAGGCCAGCTTGCCCTCGCCGAACAGATAGAGGCCCTGGGCGAGGCCCCGCGTAATGCAGAACTCGCCGAAGCTGTCGCACGCGGTCTTTCGCTGGACCTGGTTGAGGCTGCCCTGCGCCACCCTGCTGGTTTTCCGGCCATGGCCCGGGATCTGCGCCGGGCGGCGAGCGAAGCCTCCCCACAACGTCTGCGTGTTCCTGGCAATCGCGACTTGCAAGACCCGGCAGTCTTGGCGTTTCTCGCGGCAGGCGGGCACGTCCTGGTCGGCGCGTCAGATCTACCCGCTCCGGACTGCGAAGCCATCATCCTGGACCTTGGCGCTCTTGTCAGTGAAACCGGCTTCCAGGAGGCAAAGGCGCTGGATCTGGTTGCAACCGCCAGCAAGGCCCTGGGCAATGAAGGCTGGCTGCTGCTCACCGGTCTCGGCGCTGCGCTGGTCTCTCTCGGCCTGCAATACAACAGCCAGGAGGGACGCGATACCGCCGCAGCGCTCATCGCCTTTCTGCAGCATGCCACGCAAGGCACGGGATTGAAAAAGGCACAGGCAGACTGCCTCGGCCTGCCGGCGCGCAGGGCTGGTGCCAAGGCCGGCCCGCGCCTGGCAATCCTTCCCTTTTCGACTGGCGCATATGCCTTGAGCGCGGAGAGTGACGGCCTCGCCCCACTAAATCAGGCCATGCTGGATCAACCTGGAGGGCCGGATCTTGCCCGCGCAGTCCGCCTGGGACTGGCCCGGCGCGCGCCTGAAGCTTTGCCAAGTCTGCTCGCAGCGCTCGATCAGCGCACGCAACTGGATACACCGAGCCATGCGATCAATGCTGAGCGCCTGCGCGCACGCGGCCTGACGCTGGATGCCATCGCCAAGGTGCGCAACGCACTCGGTGACGGGCTGACGCTCAATGCTGCCTTCTCACGCTGGGTTCTTGGCGATGAGATCATCTCCAGGGATCTGAAACTTGCGCCGGAAAATTTCGACACGGACGGCCATGCCCTGCTCAGCGCGCTGGGCTTTTCGCGCCGGGATATCGAGGCTGCTGAAAGCTTGATCGAAACAGAAGCGAATCGGATCGCCGAGGATGCGCTGGGCAAGGCCGGGCTCGTCCTGGCGGCGGATATCCATGCAGAGCTCGCCATGGCTGACGTGATCGCTCCCTGGCTGGATCTTCCGCCTGTGGTGTCCATCACCGTGCCACTGACTCGGGACATCGAGCCAGACACCAAAGCTCTGCTTTGGATCGGCGGGGCACGGGAAACCGCCAGCCCGCTAACCCGTGAACGGCTTGCCGATATCGAAGCTTTGGCTGCGGAGTTTCGTGAAGCCCCGCATCCGCCCGGCACGACCGCAGAGCCCGTCGATCCAGGCGCGGCAACTCGCACCCGCCTGCCTGACCGGCGCAAGGGCTATATCCAGAAATCCTCGGTTGGCGGTCACAAGGTCTATCTACATACGGGCGAGTTTGCCGATGGCAGCCTGGGCGAGATCTTCATCGACATGCACAAGGAAGGCGCGGCCTTCCGCTCGCTGATGAACAATTTCGCGATCTCGGTCTCACTTGGCCTACAATATGGCGTGCCGCTGGATGAATATGTCGATGCCTTCGTCTTCACGCGCTTCGAGCCGGCCGGTGAAGTGACTGGCAATGACCGGATTACCAAGGCGACCTCGATACTCGATTATATCTTCCGCGAACTGGCCGTCTCGTATCTCGGCCGCGATGACCTGGCCGAGGTGGAAGATGTCAGCCATGATGGGCTTGGCCGCGGGGCAGGAGATGCCACAAGGCCCGAGGCAGGCTCAACCTTTACTCAGGAAGCGGCGCAGATCATCTCGCGCGGTTTCTCGCGCGGCCAATTGCCCGACAATATCGTTATCCTCGACAAGCGTCGCCCACAGGAAGATGACACCGATACAGAAGAGGTCGATGCGGCCAGCATAATTGTCGAGACACCAGACTATCTCGGCGAGGCCTGCAGGCGTTGCGGCAGCTTTACCCTGGTCGAATCAGAAGAGGATGGATCGGTGCATTGTGAGACATGCGGCAATCGCCTCGCTCAAAGCTGAGTTGCACCGGCATATATTCGCAGGGATGGCCCGCGTCTTGCGGTTGAACGGGGCAACAGGCTTTCGTGTACCGAGGGAATGCCCCATGTTGAAACAGGCCGTGCTCGCACTTTCACTGTCCTTCCTGGCCCACCCCGCGCTTGCGCAGGATGCCGATGAAATCGCACGCGTAGAGAACAAACTGCCCTGTGAAGGCTGTAATCTTTTTCAGGCTGATCTGTCCTTCCGTGACTTGCCGAAAGTGAACGTCGCCAATTCACGCCTGCGTCAGGCCGATCTGTCGCTTTCCACAATGAATGGGGCGAGTTTCCGCAACGCCAATCTTTCCATCGCCAATATGTTCGGCGGGCGCTTTACAAGCGCTGACTTCACACGCGCGAATCTGGAACGCGCCGTCATGGTTGGCGCCTATTTTGGCAGTGCGGACCTCACTGGTGCCAACCTGGTCGGCGCCAATCTTTCCGGTGCCAATCTGGAAACGGCCAAGGGCCTAACTCAGGCACAGCTAGACACAGCCTGCGGAGATGCCGCAACCAAACTGCCCGCTGGGCTTTCCGTGCAACGCTGCACCTAGTTTTGCTGCGCATTAAAAGGAATTCAGTTCACATACAATTTTGCGCCGCTTATGGGGAATATATGCGTCGCTTGATTTCATCCGTACTTGTTGCTCTTGCCAGCGGTCTGGCCGTGAATGTTGCGGGAGCCCAGGAAGCGTCAACCGTGACCTGGGATCCGGTGTACACGGCCTCCTGTCAGGATTGCCAGCTGACAGGCATGCGTCTGGCCGGATGGCGGCTGGATGGTGGGAACTATCCCGGCGCCAATTTTTCTGGTGCGGATATGCGTGGTGTTTCGGCGAGCAAGGCCATCTTCACCGGTGGCCATGTCGACAATGCCAATCTGATCGGCGCAATCCTGGATGCAGCGCGATTCGACAATGCCAGCTTGATCCGCACGCGTCTGAACCATGTCTCGGCGACCGGGGCGATATTCAGCGGCGCGCAGCTGACGGGTGCAAATCTCTCTGCTGCCAATTTTGTCAGTGGCGTCTTTGATCATGCTGAGATGAGCGACACGGTCGCAATCGGGACCGTCTTTGCTGCCGCCAGTTTGCGCAGCGCCGTTTTCGTCAATGCCGATCTCGCCGAAGCGAATTTCGATGGCGCCAACCTCACCGGCGCACAGCTGGCTCATGCAAACTTGCAGGGCGCCAGCTTTCTGGATGCCAAACTCGGCGGCGCGGATCTTTCAGGCGTAAAGGCCTATGATGCCACTCTCTTCGAGGGCGCCTGCAGAACCTCGACAACGCTCCTCCCCGCCGGGCTGTTGCTTGAAACCTGCATAGCCCCGCAGATCACCGCATCCCTCGACTAGAGCGCAGGGCGAAAAAGTGGACTCCGGTTTTTCGCATGAGCCGGCGCGACCACAAAAAACCTAGCGCATCCAAAATTTCATACACTTCCGATTTCTCCGCCAAAACCTGCAAGAGCGGCGATTGGCGGATCTTCATGGTTCCGAAAAACCGGAAGCGCCCTAACTCTTCGCCATCGGCGCCATGCGGATGTTCAACTCCTTGAGCTGCTTGTCTTCCACCGGGCTCGGTGCGCCCATCATCAGGTCGCGGGCCTGCTGGTTCATCGGGAACAGGGTAACATCGCGCAGATTTTCCACATCGGCGAGCAGCATGACAATGCGGTCGACGCCGGGCGCAATACCGCCATGCGGAGGCGCGCCATAGCGGAAGGCGTTCAGCATGCCGCCGAATTCCTCTTCCACCACTTCAGGGCCATAGCCAGCCAGTTCGAAGGCCTTCAGCATGATGTCCGGACGATGATTCCGAATGGCGCCGGAAGACAGCTCGATGCCGTTGCAGACAATATCGTACTGGAAGGCCTTGAGATCGAGAATCGCGTCTTCACCCTCGGCTTGCGCAGCCTCCAGCGCCTCCAGACCGCCCTGGGGCATGGAGAAGGGATTGTGCGAGAAGTCGACCTTCTTGTTGTCCTCGTCATACTCATACATCGGGAAATCGACGATCCAGCAGAAGCGGAAGATATCCTTCTCGACCAGGTCGAGCTCTTCACCGACCTTCAGGCGCGCGGCCCCGGCAAGCTTGTAGGCATCGCCTTTTTTGCCTGCGGAAAAGAACACGCCGTCACCGTCCTGAAGGCCCGTGGCTTCGAGGAAGGCCGCCAGGTGACCCGCTTCAAAATTCTTGAGTACCGGGTCCTGGCTTGCCACCGCGCCGGCCTCGCCAGCCTTGAGCCGCGCATAGCCGAGGCCGGGTGCCTGCATTTCCTTCTTCGCCCATTTGTCGAGTTCATCGAAGAATTTGCGGGATTGGGTTTCGGTGGCCTTGGGCGCCGGGATGGCGATCACCTTGCCGCCGCCCTTGATGATCTTGGCGAAGATGCCAAAGCCGGTCTTGCTGTCATCCGCGAAGAATTCGGTGACATCCTTCAGCTCGATGGGGTTTCTGAGATCGGGCTTGTCAGAGCCGTATTTCGCCATCGCCTCGGCATAGGGAATGCGCGCGAAGGCCTCTTCTGGCACAGTGCGGCCCTTGCCTTCCCAGTCGGCAAACTCCTCAAACACGCCGCGCATCACCGGCTCAATAGCCTGGAAGACGTCTTCCTGGGTGACGAAGCTCATTTCGATATCGAGCTGGTAGAACTCGCCCGGCGAGCGGTCGGCGCGCGCATCCTCGTCGCGGAAACACGGCGCGATCTGGAAATAGCGGTCAAAGCCGGAGACCATGAGCAGCTGCTTGAACTGCTGCGGGGCCTGGGGCAGCGCATAGAACTCGCCCGGATGCAGGCGCGAGGGCACCAGGAAGTCGCGCGCGCCTTCCGGGCTGGAGGCTGTCAGGATCGGCGTCTGATATTCAGTAAAGCCCTGGCCGATCATGCGCTGGCGGATCGAGCTGATCACCTGGCTGCGCAGAACCATATTCTTGTGCAGGCTTTCGCGGCGCAGGTCGAGATAGCGGTGCTTGAGCCGAACATCTTCCGGATAGTCAGGCTCACCGAACACAGGAAGCGGCAGTTTCTGTGCCGCACTTTCAATGATGAACTCATCTGCCGGGAGTTCGACCTCGCCTGTAGGCAATTCCGGGTTCACCTGGTCTTCGTCGCGCGCGATCAGCTTGCCAACCACTGTGAGTACACTCTCCGCACTGGCGCGCTTGGCATCCTCGAAGAATGGCGCGTTTGGGTACACGACAATCTGGGTCACACCGTAATGATCGCGCAAGTCGATGAAGATCGCGTTGGGATGTTCGCGCCGGCGATGCAGCCAGCCCGACAGTTTAACCGTCGCGCCAACATCGGATTTACGGAGTTCGCCGCAAGTGTGAGTGCGGTAGGAATGCATGGAGAGGCTCTCGTCAGGCTCGGGTCAGAGCGGCATGCGATACGCCGCTACGCCATGCGATGCAAGGTCACCCTATGCCAGTTGCAGGCTCGATTTCAGTTGCGGTTTCGGCTAGGTGGCCTGAATGTCGCAAAACACGCTTATCCCCATCACCGACCAGGACCAGCTCGCAGCCTTCTGCGATGAGCTCGCGCAGAGTGATTTCATCTGTGTGGACACAGAGTTCCACCGTGAGACCACCTACTGGCCGAAGCTCTGCCTGATCCAGGCCAGCGCGCCAGGCGTGGAAGCCCTGATTGACCCGCTCGCCGAGGATCTCGATATCGGCCCCTTCCTGGAGCTGATTGCACAGGATACGCGGGTCAAGGTGTTCCACGCCGCGCGCCAGGACATGGAAATCTTCAACCGCCTGATCGGCCATCCGCCCGGCCCGATCTTCGACACCCAGATCGCCGCCATGGCGCTGGGGCTCGGCGATTCCATCTCTTACGACAATCTCGTGCGTTCGGTCCTGAAACAGCAGATCGACAAATCCAGCCAGTTCACGGACTGGACACGACGCCCCTTGAGCGAAAAGCAACGCACTTATGCACTTGGCGATGTCACTTTCCTGCGCGACGCCTATCTGAAAATGAAAGCGCAGCTTGAGGACAGGGACCGCATGGGCTGGATTCGTCAGGAAATGGCGGCGATGGAAGATCCTGAGCTTTACGATACCTCGCCGGAAAATGCCTGGCAGCGCCTGAAAATGCGCAAGCCAAAAAAGGACTATGCGGCAATCATGGCTGCTGTGGCCGCCTGGAGGGAGAAGACCGCCCAGGATTTGGATCGCCCGCGCCGGCGAATTCTAAAGGACGATGCCATCCACGAAATCGCCGAACAGCGCCCTCAGGATGAAGATGGCTTCAATCGGCTACGCGCCGTGCCGAAGGGCTTTATCCGCTCCAAACAGGCCGATGGATTGCTCGATACGGTGCGCGCGGCGGTGATGGACCCTGACGATTTCGCCCCGCCCATGGAAAAGCGAAAGCAGAACCCGCAAACGCCCGCCGGCGCGCCGGAAATGCTGAAAGTGCTGCTCAAGCATGTCAGCGATGAAGCTAATGTCGTGCCGCGCCTCATCGCCAATGCTGCCGATGTGGAACGCATCGCACGCGGCGATGACCCAGCCGACATCCCTGCGATGAATGGCTGGCGGCGCGACCTGTTTGGCGCCAAGGCCGAGGCGCTGCTTTCAGGCAAGTTGGCGCTCTCCTTTGAGGGGGGCCAGGTGCGCCTGTTCGAGGTTGAGCCTGAAAGCTAGAGCGTTCCCGGCTTTGACGGAAACGCTCTAGGTCAGCGACACCATGGGTTTCAGACCTAGCGCGTCTGAAGCATGGTTGAGGCGGCGTTCGACAATTTCCGAAAGCAAGGGCGCATTATCCCTGTCGAGACGGAAGACCAGGCGGCCACCCAGCACTTCGAGCTGCGCGAAGTCGAGAATATCTGCCGATCGCCCACTAAACACCGCACCGAGCCGCATGACCTGACCGAGCTGGCGCGCGCGGTTTTGCTGCTTGTTCGACAAGAGAGACGACATGGATTTCGGGTAGCTGAACGAGCGTTTGTAGCGCCAAGCCAGGCTGGCGGCGAGAAAGGCCCGGTCAGAATGATCGAATGTCGACATCGGCGAGTAGAGCGCCTGTTCGAACGCCATCTCATGGCGGTGGTCGGGATGATACTTGCCCGCAACATCAGCCAGCAGGCAAGCGGCGTGGTGTAAACGAGACTCGCGTGCCCAATCGCCCATCATCGCCTCGCGCCCCTCAAACACAGGTCGCGTAAAAGCCATCAGAGCTTCGCCAAATGCCTTTTGAGAACGGGTCAGACTGGCAAAGGCGACCGCGCCATCGATCAACGGATCGCCGCCACCTTCCCCGATCACACCTGCGATCACCCCCTCACGCAGACCATAGGAAGAGACCAACACCCGCTCTGCCTTGCTGACGCGCACCAGTTCATCCAGCACGATGGAGGTAAGGTGCAGCTGGGCATGGCGACGTCCGGCAATCGACGACAGATCACTGGTCCCGCGCTTGTCCTGGATCAGGGCCGTGGTGCGCTTTACCTGCCCCGGCGACATGGCATAGCCATGCAATACACGCAGCGGGTAATTTGTTGCATCCATGGTGACCTTGGCAAAACCGCGCCAGGCTCCGCCCACCGCATAGAGCGTGCTGATGCCCGTTTGCACGTGCCCTGAGGCCGAGAGTACTTCGCGCACATGGGCACGGATGCGCTTTTCCGGGGCCTCCGACAAATCTGCCAGCGCCAGGGGGCCAAGCATATGCGTTTCGCCGGGCTGTCGGTGCGCCATTTCGCCAAGACCAAACAATTCCAGGCTCGACCCACCAAGATCACCAATAACCCCATCTGGGTCGAAGAACCCTGTGGCCACACCCTCGGCCGAAACACGGCCTTCATCGATCCCGGAAAGAATGGCAAGATCGACACTTGCGGCCTCCGCCGCCTCCTTGGCAAACTCGGCTCCATCTTCTGCGACCCGAACCGCTGCGGTTGCCACAGCGCGCACTTCGGTCACGTCCAAGGCCTGCAGGATCGCGCGGAACCGAGCCAGTGCGGCAAGGGCCAGGAGGCGACCGCTGGGCGAAAGGCGGCCCGTCTCGCCAAGCCCCTGCCCCAGACCGGCCATGACCTTTTCGTTGAAAACCGGGAACACCGCCCTGCCGGAAATCGAGAAGATCACCAGGCGCACGGAATTCGAGCCGATATCGATCACTCCGATTCGGCGCTGGGACAGTTGCATTCGACTCACGCCTTGGATCGTTTCTTGGGATTGAGCCGTGGCGGCAGGCTGACCTCAAGCGCACTGCCGCGACCCGACAAGCTGGGATTGTTCATGAAAAAGCGGTGTGCACTGAAACCCTGCTCACGATCAGCCACCTGAACGCGGGAATACCCGCCATCGGGGTTCATCACCCAGCTTTGTAGGTCGTCATTGATATTGGCGACCATGATCTGATTCAGGACCTGGCGGTGCACCGTGGGATTAAGAACAGGCACCAGGGCCTCGACCCGGCGTTTGAGATTTCGCTGCATCCAGTCGGCAGAGGAGATGTACACCCTGGCCTGGCGCGACGGCAGTTCATGCCCGTTCGCGAAGCAGACAATCCGTGAATGCTCCAGGAAACGTCCGACAATCGATTTCACATGGATGGTCTCCGACAGACCCTCCACTTGTGGACGCAGGCAACAGATGCCGCGTATGATCAGATTGATCGGCACACCCGCCTGACTGGCACGGTAAAGCGCGTCGATCACATCATTGTCGACCAGCGAGTTCATCTTGGCCCAAATGCCCGAAGGCTTGCCAGCTGCCGCGTTTTTAGCCTCAGCCTCAATGCATTTGACAAGATGCGCTTCCAGACCGACCGGAGACATGGCCAGACGCTCGAAGGCAGGGCCTTCATCAGGTGGCTCGCGATAGGCGGTGACGAAGTTGAACAACCGTCCGGCATCACGCCCCAGGGATTCATCAGCCGTGAACAGCGACAGATCGGTATAGATCCGCGCCGTTTGGGGATGGTAATTGCCGGTCCCGAAATGGGTATAAGTACGCAAGCCCCCCTCCTCGCGGCGCACCACCAGTGAGACCTTGGCGTGGGTCTTGTACTCGATAAAGCCATAGACCACCTGCACACCGGCGCGCTCCAGATCACGCGCGAGGCGCAGATTGGCCTCTTCGTCGAAACGGGCCTTGATCTCGACCAGGGCCGTGACGTTCTTGCCCGCCTCAGCCGCCTCTATCAATGCAGCGACGATGGGCGAGTTGGAGCTGGTCCGGTAAAGCGTTTGCTTGATCGCCACCACATCGGGATCCGCGGCAGCCTGCTGGACGAATTGCACCACCACATCAAAGCTCTCATACGGATGGTGGACCAGGATATCCTTGGCGCGGATGGCAGCGAAACAGTCCCCGCCCATTTCGCGGATGCGTTCAGGATAGCGTGGCTCATAGGCCGGGAAGAGCAAGTCGGGGTCGCGGTCGGTGATCAGTTCTGACAGCTGGCTCATTCCCAAAATGCCGCGCACAGTGACTACGTCGGAAGGCTCAGCCTCCATCTCGCGAATAATGAACTCCTGCAGCGCAGCCGGCGCCCCCTCGACAAATTTGATCAGCACGATCCGTCCACGGCGGCGGCGCTTCAGCAGGATCTCGAATTCCCGGATCAAGTCTTCGGCTTCTTCCTCGATCTCGATATCGCTATCGCGCACGATGCGGAACATGCAGTGCCCATTCGCCTCGAAACCG
>JALEGE010000057.1 GCA_022760335.1 Hyphomonadaceae bacterium | reverse complement strand
GCGCGGGTTTCGACACGCTGGTGCTTGAGGCCGGCACGCGCTTTGTCACCAATGGCCTCGGCGCGTTCGGTTTCGAGGCGTTCCGCGGCGCCGAGCAAAACGATCGCGTGCGCGGCAATCTCAATTCGGTGGACTATGACCTGCATGGCGGGGCGGGCGATGACGAGCTGACCGGCAATGCTGGCGATGACACGCTTGCCGGTGGGGCGGGCGCCGACCTCCTCTTCGGTGGCGATGGCGACGACATCATCACCATGGACGAGGACGATGTCCGCACCGGCGCCAATGGCATCCTTAATATTGGCGGCCAGGGCCGCGACACGCTGGTGATGGAGGCCGGATCGCGCTTCGTCACCAATGTCTTCTCGCGCTATGGTTTCGAGGTCTTCCGCGGCGCCGATGGCGACGATCGGGTGCGCGGCAACAATCGCGGCCAGACCTATGATCTCGATGGCGGGGCGGGCGATGACACGCTGACCGGCAGCTTCCAGGAGGACCGGCTGGTCGGCGGGGTTGGCGATGACGTGCTGACCGGGGACCGGGGCGATGACACCTTCGTCTTCGATGCGCTGCATGCCGGCGCCGACACGGTGACCGATTTCGAGACCGGCGACACGGTGGAGCTGGCCGGGTTCGGCTATGGCGACGCCGGCGCGGCGGCGGCAGATTTCGCCCAGGCCGGGGCGGATGTCGTGTTCACCAGGGGCGGCGTCAGGGTGACTTTTGAGACTGTGGCGCTTGCCGATGTGCTGGCCGCGATCAGCCTCCCCGCACCGGCGAGCCCGCCGGCTGCGCCCGCTGCCGCCCGAGCTGACCTCACCTCCGGCCGCGAAGCCCCTGTGGAGCGCGCTGTGATGGAGGATGGATTCGACTTCACCGCTTTCGCCAGCCTGTCGGACACGGACGCAATGGCAGGCCTCAATCACCGCGCAGGCGACTTCGTGCCTCTGCCGGGCAACAGTTTCACCATCCCGCAGACCCGCTGGCACGAAGAGCTGAACATGGCCAGGCCGTCAGGGGGCGATGCTCTGCCATTTCCTTGCGAGCCGATTGATGATGCGGTCTGGAGCCAGGATTTCACCGTGATCTCGTTTCACGGGGAATGGGCATAGTTCTACCGAGCTACCCTATTCCACGGGGGGAAGTGATCAGCGAATTTGCTCACAAAGTTAATGAGTTGAGCCCTGCTTGGTGCCTCATTTGAATTGAGAGCCTGTCGATTTGGAGACAGACAATGCGCAAGAGCAAATCCAGTGAAGCACCAGATCATAGCGCTCCCGGCTGAACAGGAATGTGGGATGTCGACGGAGGAGGTCTGCCGGCGTCATGGCGTGAGTTCGGCGACGTTCTACAATTGGAACGCAAAGTTCGGCGGGATGGAAGTCCGATGCCCGGCGGCTTCTGGCAGAGGCCGACTGGATAAGCCGTTCTGAAAGACCTGCTGGGAAACGGCTAACAACGCCCCAGCTCAAGCGGGAGGTGGGGCTTAGGGCGATGTCAGATCATGGCAACATCCAGCACCGCGCCTGCCGACTGATCAGCGTCGCGTTCAAGCCCCAAATCCAAAGTGAAGCTGTCATCGGTATTATTTGGCAATTAAGATGCATTCGCAATTGTGTCCTTGATCGCCCCCTGCTAACAACCGCGACTAATTCTCATTATCAAGGTTGCGTGCACATGGCGTATGGTCGCTCTTCGCTTATTATTTTGGCTGGCTTGGCTCTGGCTGTTCCCGGGTTTGCCGAAGAGGCGAGCGAGAACAGCTATGAATTGCTGTCCACCGTCATTGTCACCGGTTCGGCGGCCGATGTGCGCGATACGGCCGGGTCGGTCTCTTTCCTGACCGATGCAGACCTCTCGGTGCAGGCTCAGTCCGATGTGCTGCGCATCCTGCGCGCCGTGCCGGGCGTGAATATCCAGGAAGAGGATGGCTATGGCCTGCGGCCCAATATTGGCCTGCGCGGATCGGGCTCGGACCGCTCGTCGCGGGTCGTGCTGATGGAGGATGGCGTGCCGATTGCCCCGGCGCCCTATGCCTCGCCATCGGCCTACTACTTCCCGACCACGGCGCGGATGAGCGCGATCGAGGTGACCAAGGGACCGGCGGCCATCCGCTATGGACCGCGCACCACGGGCGGGGCGATCAATATGTTCTCAACGCCGGTGCCGCAGGAGCTCTCCGGGTTCGCGCAGGTCTTTTTCGGGACCGACAATCGCCAGCGCGCTCATGTCTGGGCCGGTGGTCGCGAGCAGCTGGCTGGCACCTGGCAACTGGGCGGCCTGATCGAGGTGTTCAGCGATGAGACCGATGGCTTCAAGCGGCTCGACAGCGGTGGCGAGACCGGCTTTGACGCGGACGATCTCGTGCTCAAGCTCGGGCTTTACAATGAGGAAGGCCCGCTGCCGCAGAGCATGGAGTTGAAGTACCAGACCCGCGAAGAAACCTCGAACGAGACATATCTTGGCCTGACCCTGGAAGACTTCCGTGCCGATCCCTACCGGCGCTACGATGCCAGCCGGGACGATGAGTTCAATGGCGAGAACGAACTGTTCCAGCTCACACACCGTATCGACCTCACGCCGGCCCTGAGCCTGACGACGATTGCCTATCGTCACGATTTCGACCGAAACTGGTACAAACTCCAGGGCATCAGTCCCGATGGAACGGGCGCCAGTGGTGATATCGGCATTTCCTCGGTGATCGCCGATCCTACCACCAATGCCGTTGCCTTCGATCTCGCGTCGGGGGAAACCAGCCTGGACGATTCCATCGTCTACCGCGCCAATCGCCGGGCCTATTACAGCCAGGGTGTTCAGTCGGTCCTGAACTGGCAAGCCGGTTTTGCCGGCGCGGCGCACGACATCACGGTTGGCCTTCGTGTGCACGAGGATGAGGAAGACCGTTTCCAGGAGGAAGACGCCTACCGACTTGAAGGAGACGCCCTCTTCCTTACCACTGCTGGTGCGCCTGGCAGTCAGGCCAATCGTATCTCATCGGGCGAGGCGGTGGCGCTCTTCATCGAGGACCGAATTGAGGTCGGACGTCTCGCCATCAAGGCAGGTGCGCGGTTTGAGGATTATGAACTCTCGCGCGAGGACTATGACACCGCCGATCCGACACGCGCGCTCGGCCCGACGCGTGTTCGCACGCTTTCAGACAGTGTCATCATCCCTGGCCTGAGTGTGCTGTATGATGTCAGCGACGAGCTGGTCCTGCTCGCTGGCGTCCATCGCGGTTTTGCGATTGCGAGCCCCGGCGCGACCGAAGCCGATGAGGAAGAGAGCATCAACTGGGAGGCCGGTGGCCGCTACCAGAGAGGTGCATTGAACTTCGAAGCCATCGCTTTCTTCAACGACTATTCCAACCTGCTCGGCACCTGCACGGCCTCGTCCGGCGGCGGGTGCAGCATTGGCGACCAGTTCGATGGCGGCGATGTGGATGTCGCCGGCCTGGAGCTGACGGCCCGCTGGGACGCGGCCAACCTCTTCGATACCGATCTATCCCTGCCTGTCAGCCTCGTTTACACATATACCGCTGCGGAGTTCAAAGCGGCTTTCGAGAGCAGCTATGAGCCCTGGGGGGATGTCGAGGCAGGTGATGAACTGCCTTATGTCTCCGACAACCAGCTGACCCTGACCGCAGGTATCGAGGATACTCGCTGGGGCGTTCAGCTCTCCGGCAACTATGTCTCTGAAGCCAGGGCTCGCGCCGGGCAGGGCGCTATACCGGCAGGGCAGGTGATCGATGCGCGCTGGGTTGCTGATGCGGCCGCATGGTTCGATCTTTCCGACAATTTGCGTCTGCGGGTGAAGGCTGAAAACCTGTTTGATGAGGTTTATGTCGCCTCGATTGACCCAGCTGGCCTGCGCCCAGGCAAGCCGCAGGAAGTGCTCTTCGGCCTGGATGTCAGTTTCTAGAGCGCCGGGCGAAAAAGTGGACTCCGGTTTTTCGCATGAGCCGGCGTGACCGCAAAAGACCTAGAGCATCGAGTGTTTCACATATAATGCCTGATGCTCTAGATATTGCGGTCTCACAAAGTGGTGAAATGCGCGTCGCTGCGAAGCGCGCCATATACTGTCGGGGAGTATATGGCATGCGAGCGGAGCCCAAGAATTCAGCCTTGAAACGCCTGCCCCTGATTGAGGGGCTTCCACATACGAAAATACACCAGTTTTTGCACCTGGGTTCACACTCTATGCCCTCAAAAGGTGGAAAATTTCTTTAAAGCAAGGCGGTTGGTACAAATGGCGCAGAGACAGGGAAAAAACCGTACTAAATAATTGCATTGAAAAATAACGAAATATAATCTGCGCCTCGGATTTGCTGTACCGGAAAATGTACCAGTTCTGATATCTGTTTGTGCCGGGGTATACAGGGTGCGTGAGCGAGATTTCCCGCGTATGCGAAGCACTGTAGGTTCGGCGTTGACGGCGCGCTCTCATATCGCTATTCACGCGCCTTCCAATCTCGTGCCCAGATGGCGGAATTGGTAGACGCGCACGGTTCAGGTCCGTGTGCCGCAAGGCGTGGAGGTT
>JALEGE010000056.1 GCA_022760335.1 Hyphomonadaceae bacterium | reverse complement strand
TGTGTGTGGTGGGGCGCCGTGTGTTTTTGCGACGGCGCCGTCCAGGTGAGCCTTGGCAACCTGCTCATAGGCGGCAACATCGCGGGCCTCGTTCGCGCCGGGGCCAATCTTGGACAATTGGTCTTCGAGCCAGGCGATACCGTTATGCAACTCAGCGAGCGCCGCATCAATGTCTTCACGCTGTTGCTTTAGCGTTTCGACCTGGTTGCGATACTTCTTGAGTGCTTCAAGCTTCTGAGTGCGCTCATGATTGCTCGTGCCATAAAGGTCGAGGATCTCGCGGATGTCGGCCAGGGGCAGGCCGACCCGCTTACACTGAAGGATAACCTTCAGGCGGCCCCTGTCGCGGTTTCGATAGACGCGCATCATGCCATCCCGTTCGGGATGCAACATGTCCTTGTCTTCATAAAAGCGCAGGGCGCGGGGGGTAACACCAAATTCACGCGCAAGTTCCGAGATCGTATAGGTGCGCGAATCGGCAGCGGAGACGGATGTGGCTGTATCAGGCATGTGTTGTGTATGCCCCATCTTGACGCGAACGTCAACGTCAAGACGACGTAGGGTCAACATCAAGAAGTTACCGTCCGTGTGCCTCTGCTTAACCTTTTAACTCCGCTTTAAGGGAGATCGCGCCATTTGATTCATTGTGGACAGGATTGCCAGGAACCGGCCTGCCGATTCTGCGGAATGGAGTAAGTCTGTGATGAGCGAGCGTGGACCTTGGAGTGTCAAAGGGATTGACCAGCGCGCCCGGGAGGCGGCGCGCGATGCAGCGCGCATGGAAGGGGTCACACTTGGCGAATATCTCAACAAGCTGATCCTGGAAGTCTCCAGTGATGCTCATCCAAATGAGATCCGCTCCTCACATGCCTATCCGCGCTCGGAGTCGGCGCTTGATCAACTGGCCCGCCGGGTTGAGGCGGTCGAAGCGCGCTCGACTTTGGCGATTACCGGGATCGATCAGTCCGTCATGGGGTTGGTCGCGCGGCTCGAAAAGACCGAAGACAATAACTCTGTAATCGCCAGCCATGTAGACGGCTTCATCGACGAGTTGCGTGAAACGCATGCTGCCTTGTCCGACAAGGTAAGCCAGATGGAAGCCGATGATCGCGGCGAGCAAAATCTGGAGGCGCTGCGCTCGCTTGAGCAGGCACTCGGCAAGCTTGCCACTCATGTCTATGAGGAGGGTGAGCGCCAGCAGGAAGAGGGTGATGCCATCCGCGGCCGGGTTGAGGCCGGCTTTGCCAATATCACTGACCGGGTCGAACAGGTCGAAACGCGCGTGGAAACAACCCTGTCGGAGGCTGCCCGCCGCGTCGAGAAAGCTGTAGAGGAAGCCGAGCTCCGCACCGAGGGTAGTCAGCGTGACCTGGCCAAGCGCTTTGACGCTTTGGAACAGGCAGTGGGTGAGCAAGCTGCAGGCAAGGGTGAGAGCGATGCGCGCCTTGCCAGTGTGGAAGAGGACGTGTCCGGCGCGCTCGGTTCCATGGAACAGACCTTGCTGCGAATACAGGAGCGTTTGAACCGCGCCGAACGTACCACCGATGCCGCATTGAAAGGCCTGGAAGGCACTTTTGATAGTTTGGACGAGCGCCTGAATGCGTTGACGGAAACAGCAGGACCGGAAGCGGTCCAAAAACTCCGGGCAGAATTTGAGTCACGGTTTGAAGGCCTGGCCGGTGAGTTGAAGGCGGAAATTGACGCCAGCCGTGAAGCCATGGCGCGTGAGATTTCCGAGGCCACAGCGGCTGATCTTTCTCCAGAGGTTTCCGATCTGAGATCCAGCGTTGAATCCTTGTCGGATCGTTTCGGTGAGAGTGAAGCGCGTAGCGCGGCGGCATTTCAGTCAGTCGGTGATCAGGTGGCTCGGATTTCCGAGAGCTTCGACAAGCGGCTTGAAACGCTGGAAGGCCAGGACGCGGATGGGCCTGACGCCGAGGCACTGCGCCAGGAAATCGCCTCGGTTTCCGAGCGGGTAGATGCCCGGCTGGATGAAATTGAAACCCGCGAAGCTTCGGTTATTGAGCGTGTTGGCGAAGAAGTCGGCAAGCTGGCGGATCGCCTGGAAGCGCGGGTGACGGAAAGCGAGGCGGCAAGCGCACGCGCCATCGGCCAGATCGGCGACCAGGTGGCCAGTGTGGCCAAGCGCCTGCAGTCTCGTCAGAACGAAGCTTTCGATGCTCTTTCGACCAAGATGGAAGATTCCCGCCTGGATCATGAGGCCCGCCTCTCTGATGCGCTGGAAAGCATGTCAGAACGGTTTGAGCAGCTGCACACCGATACCAGCCACCAGGTCTCTCCGGTGCAGAAGGCGATCGCCTCGCTGGCTGACCGGCTCGACCAGTTGGAACGGGCCGGGCAGCCTGATGATGCCTTCGAGGCACCGATATCCGAAAATGAGGATGTCCTGGTCGCCTTCAGTGCGGCGCTGGAGGAAGTTACCTCCGAGGCGGCACAACAGCCCGTGCCCAAGGCGGTTGGTGACGAAGGCTTTGAGCCCGGCGTGCCGACCTGGGCGCTGCCCGTCGAGGATGAAGACGAAATCATTGAGGATGTGGTCGACACATTGGTTGAAGGCCAACCGGAAACCTATGATCCGCTTGCCGCGCTGGAAGATTGGGATGAAGGCGCGTCCGATCTCATGGAAGATGAGGTCCGCGACTCCGATATTTTCGATCCAGAGCTCGCGCTTGAGGTCGGCCCCCCCGCTCATCTCGATCTGGACCAGGACATGCCTCGGGCCACCCTGGAAGAGTCTGGCTTGCTCGACGATTCGGAACTGATGACCGCAGATGATGAGGCGGATGCATCGGATGTCGGCCTGGAAGAGGACCTGGATGCCAGCGATTATATCGCACGGGCCCGCAAGGCTGCCCTTGCCGCATCGCCCGCTGAGAACAAGCATGCCGGTACTTCTGGGAGCTTTCTGGGCGGCCGCGCGCCGCTCTATGCCGCCGCCTCGGTGATTGTTCTCGCCGCGGCCGGTACGACGGGATATCTTTATCTGCGTGGCAAGCAGGCCATGCCGGAACATGTGCCAGCCGCCGAAGCTGCATCAGTCGTCGACACGCCTGCCGAGCCCGTCATTGCGGAGCCTGTGGAGCCGCCTGTGATTGTGCCTGAGGCCTCTGGCGAGCCAGACGTGGAAATGGCGCCGACCCCCGAAGAGGCCGTGCCTGCGGAACCTGTCTCTGTTGAGCCTGAAGCTGAACAACAACCAGTCCGTTTTGCCCCGATCCCCGAACCCATCACTCTGGAGCGCGCGGCGACCGAGGGGGACCGTATTGCTCAGTATGAACTGGGTGTGCAGTATCTCTCCGATAGTCGCTATGCCGAGGCGGCCAATATGATCAGCCTTTCGGCAGAGCAGGGTCTGCCAGTGGCGCAGTATCGCTTGTCAAAGCTGCATGAGAAAGGCCTTGGGCTGCCGCGTGATCTGGCGGCTGCACGTCAGTGGACAGAGCGCGCAGCGGCCGGTGGCAATGTCGCGGCCATGCATGATCTGGCAGTTTATTATGCCGATGGCGAAGGCGGCACGCAAAGCTATGCCAGCGCGGCGGAATGGTTCCGCAAGGCGTCGGAATATGGCGTGCTCGACAGCCAGTATAATCTGGGCGTTCTCTATCAGCAGGGGCTAGGTCTGACCGCCGACCCGTCTGAAGCCTTGTTCTGGTTCTCGGTGGCTGCGGAGAAGGGTGACATGGGGGCGCCGGAACAGGTGCGCGCCATGCTTGCGCGTGTTGATGGCAGCGCGGCCCGCTCAGTGCGCGATCGTGTGCAAGCCTGGAGCGCGGCCACGCCAAATGGACCTGCAAATGGTGAGTTCGGCCGCCAGGTTTGGCAAGGTGGAGGTGGCGAGCGTATGCGTGCGGTGCAAACCGCGCTCGGTGCGCTGGGCTATGATGTCGGCGCGCCGGATGGGGTTTTCGGCCCGGCCACGCGCGATGCAATCCGTCAATACCAGGCCCAGGCCGGTTTGAGCGAAACCGGCACGCTGACGGCCGAATTGGTCGATAGTCTCAATGCGCGCGCTGCACGCACAGGCGGTTGATCACAGACGCCAGCGGCTCGCGCGTGGTTGGTCGCGCAACAAGGACCGGTCACTGAGGGCGAAGACCCGGTCGGCACCCATGACAAAAGCCATCAGTCCGTCTGAAAACAGGCTCTGAAAGGCATCCTCAAGAACATTCAGTCCGCCGGTAAACGCGCCCAGGGCTGGCATGATCAGCCGGTCGCCATCGCTGGCAAAACACCGGCGTCGCACTGAGCGTGCTCGCCCTCGTACTTTCGCTGCGGGGTGAAGGTGGCCGGCGATTTCGCCGTGGGCCCCGGTCGGCTCATGCCGGAAACTGAGCGGGCCGAGGGTGAGGCCCTTGCTGGCTTCTCCGCCCAGATGACGCGGCGGGGCAGGGTCGTGGTTGCCCTCTACCCAGATCCAGTCATGGGCCATGGTCAGTGACTGGATGCGTTGGGTCGCGGTTGCCGACAGGCGCAGCTCGGCAGATCGATCATGGAAACTGTCGCCAAGCGAGATGACGCGCATTGGCCGGTATTGGCGGCACAATGTCTCCACGGCTGTGAGCGTGGCATTGGTATCATATGGTGGCAGCATCTGCCCTTGCCGTGCATAAGAGGACCCCTTCTCCAAATGCAGGTCGGAGACGATCAGGGTCTTCTCAACTGGCCACCACAACCCGCCCAGGCAGGACGGGACCAGCCATTCGCCGGCAAGCTGGATCTGCACAGGGGCAGCGGAGGCAGGGGCTAGCGCGCTGGACATGGCGCCCACCTGGCCTCCTTGTGGCGCAGGGGTCAATGGCGCAAGCGGGCTTGCAGGCTAACTGCCTGTGAAATTTGCCGGGCGTTTTTCCAGGAAGGCGCGAATGCCTTCCTTGGAATCCTCTGTCCGGCCAGCCGCGCGCTGGGCAATACGTTCGGCGTGCAACTGGTTCTCCCAGCTGTCCTCGACGGCAGCCCAGACCAGGTCGCGCGTCATGGCCAAAGCCACTGTGGGGCCGCTTGCCAGGCGCTGGGCAAGCTCCAAAGCCGTGGGCATCAGGGCCTCATCGCTGACCACCTGATTGACGAGCCCCCATTCCAAAGCTTTGGCAGCCGGCAGTTTCTCGCCGAGCAGCGCCATTTCCATCGCCCGAACACGGCCTATTGTGCGCGCCAGGAGATAGGTTGAGCCTCCATCCGGCACCAGGCCGATACGGCGGAAGGCCTGCAGGAAATAAGCGCTCTCGCCGCACACGACCATGTCGCCGAGAAGGGCGATTGAGCAGCCAACACCCGCTGCTGCACCGTTGATGGCGGTCACGATCGGGTGGGGATGTTCCCGCATGGCCGAAACCAGAGGATTGTAGAACAGGTCCAGCACCTTGCCGGCATCGAATTCGCCCTGCGGCTTTTCTCTATTGGTCAGTCCAGCCGATAGATTTGCGCCCGAGCAGAAGCCGCGCCCGGTACCCGTCAGGATCGTTGCGCGCGCCTCTTTTGCAGCCGTCTCAAAAGCAAGCAGGAGTTCCTCTGCGGTATCGATTCCTGCTGCATTCATTGTAGCAGGATCATTGAAGGTGATCGTCGCGATCTTGTCTTCGACGCTATAGGTGATTTTTTCAAAGTTCATGGCGGCCTCCCGAACTGGTTTGCCTATTTGTACCCGCGCTGGCGGTGTTGACCAGCGATGACGCGGGGACAGGCTTGTCCTTTCCTTGCGGCAATCTATTCGAGACATGCTATGATAGGGAATGGGTCCAGAAGAGGCCTGAACCGGACTGGAGGATCATATGGCACTTGAAGGCGGCGGCGCACACGCGATGGATGACATACTCAGGGCACAAAAGGCCGCAAATCTGCGTGACGGGGCACCAAGTGTCGCCCAGCGGATCGACTGGATAGACCGCTGTATCGGTCTCCTCGTCGATCACCAGGCCGAGATCGAGGAAGCGATCAGCCAGGATTTCGGCCATCGCTCCAAGGATGCCACGCGATTTACCGATGTTGCCTCCTCCATTGGCGCCCTCAAGCATGCGAAAAAGCATGTTGCGAAGTGGATGCGTGCAGAGAAGCGCAAGGTTGAGTTCCCGCTTGGCCTTCTGGGATCGCGGGCCGAGTTGCAATACCAGCCAAAGGGTGTTGTCGGTGTGATTTCACCCTGGAACTTCCCCGTGAACCTGACCTTCGGGCCGCTGGCAGGAATTTTCGCGGCTGGCAATCGCGTCATGATCAAGCCTTCCGAATTTACAGAGGCCACATCCGAGTTGATGAAGTCCATGTTCGCCAAGGTGTTTTCCGAAGAGGAAGTGGCGGTCATCACTGGCGGACCGGAAGTGGGAGCGCAGTTTTCCGCCTTGCCATTCGACCACCTGATCTTCACCGGCGCGACCTCGGTCGCACGCCATGTCATGCGCGCAGCCGCGGACAATCTTGTGCCGCTGACTCTGGAACTGGGCGGCAAGAGCCCTGTAATCCTCGGCCGTTCTGCGAATATGGACAAGGCGGCTGCACGCATCATGGCGGGCAAGACGCTGAATGCTGGTCAGATCTGCCTGGCTCCGGATTATGCCATTGTTCCCGAAGAGCAGGCTGGCGCCTTTGTCAGCGCGGCCACGGCGGCGGTCGAGACCATGTATCCCAGTGGTCTGAAGGACAATGACGACTACACCTCCATCGTCAATCAGCGCCACTATGACCGATTGATGGGCTATCTCGACGATGCCCGCGCCAAGGGGGCTGATGTCATCGAGCTCAATCCCAAAGGCGAGCAGTTCGAGCAGCAGCCGCACCACAAGATCGCCCCGCATCTGGTGCTTAACCCGTCTGATGACATGACGGTGATGCAGGACGAGATTTTCGGCCCGATCCTGCCAGTAAAGACATATACCGAAACCCGCGAAGCAGTGGCCTATGTGAATGCCCATGATCGCCCGCTGGGCCTGTATTACTTCGGCGAGGATGCCGGCGAGAAGGACATGGTGTTGAACGCCACCACCTCAGGCGGGGTGACAGTGAATGACGTCATCTTCCATGTGGGGCAGGAAGATTTGCCCTTTGGCGGGGTCGGTCCGTCTGGCATGGGCAGCTATCATGGTTGGGAAGGGTTCCGGGAGTTCTCTCATGCCAAGTCCGTCTACACCCAGACTGGCAATGAAATCCTCGCCATGTTCCGTCCGCCCTATGGCGACAAGTTTCGCAAACAGATCGCGGGCCGCGTGAAGCGTTAGTCTTTCCCGAACACGATCAGATGCGTCAGCGTGAAGTTGACGATCAGGGCTGTCGCTGAGGCGATAGCGAAGGCAATGAGGGGCTGGCTGACCCAGGGCCAGCCCGTCAGGACAAGCCCGGTATAGATGCCGAGATTGAGCAGGGCGCCGACACTGTTGGCGGCGATGTATCTGTAGAGCTGGACATGGACGGGCGCGCTGGCAGCCCGGTCGGCAAAAACAAAGCGTCGGTTGAGCAGGAAAGTCACCGTCACCGCGCTGAGGAAGGAGACAAGGCGCCCCGCCAGGGGACCGAGATGAGCGGTGAGCAGCATCAGCAATCCGCCATCGACCAGAAAGCCGATCGCGCCGACCATCACAAAGCCAATGAACCGGCGCTGGGTGGTCTCCGCCCCGTTACTCAACGCGGTTCCGCCAGATAGGCCAGTCGCTTGGCCTCTCGCCGGCCGCGCGTCACCGTTTCCAGCACCAGTCCGACGCTGAACAGGTGCAGCCCTGCGAGCGCGGCGCTGACTGCGAGAATCCAGGTCGGCTGGCGCAGGACGAGGCCCGTGCTGAGATACTCCAGGATCACGGGCACGCCGAGCAGCGTTGCGAACAGGAAGAGCGCCGCGGCGATCAGGCCGAAAAATGCAATCGGGCGCTCCTCGCGGGTGAGATTGGCGATCATGCCGAGGATACGGAACCCGTCCTGAAAGGTGTTCAACTTGCTGGCGCTGCCTTCCGGGCGGGGGTGATAATTCGTGTCGACCTCGGAAACCGGCGCGCGGATTTCCAGGGCATGCACGGTCAATTCCGTCTCGATCTCAAAGCCGCGCGACAGCGACGGGAAGGTTTTCACGAAGCGCCGCGACATGACGCGGTAGCCTGACAGGATATCGCTGAAACGCCGCCCGAAAACGCCTGAGACCAGGCCTGTCAGCAGCCGGTTTCCAGTGCGGTGTCCGCGGCGATAGGAATCGCCCGCGCCGCGGCTGGCATCGCCTGTGTCCTTGCGTACGCCGACCACCATGTCCGCCTGATTGTTTTCCAACTCCTCGATCAGAGCTGGTGCTGCGCTGGCATCATAGGTGGCATCGCCATCGGCGAGCACATAGATGTCGGCCTCGATATCGGCAAACATCCGGCGCACCACATTGCCTTTGCCCTTGAGCGGTTCCTTGCGCACGACCGCTCCGGCCCTGGCGGCGACTTCCGCTGTCTGGTCGGTAGATGCATTGTCGTAGACATAGATCACTGCTGTCGGCAAAGCGGCG
This sequence comes from Hyphomonadaceae bacterium, assembly GCA_022760335.1. Taxonomy (GTDB): domain Bacteria; phylum Pseudomonadota; class Alphaproteobacteria; order Caulobacterales; family Hyphomonadaceae; genus UBA5336. The sequence goes on along the minus strand of JALEGE010000056.1, from coordinate 5,831 downwards.
CGAAACCCCTCTATGGTTTGCGCGATCGCAGCTTCCTCATTGTGGCAGGGAAGCAGGACGGCGATCTTCCATTGATCGGACATGGGCGCCAGAGCTCCAGGGCAGGTTTGGGCGTGGGTGAAGGGAATGCGACACTCTCACGGGTTGCCGGGGCTTGCCCTTGCGGGCTGAACAAGTCAAGGCAGGCGGCGGATGCGTGCAGCCTACCGTACGGGAGAGATATCGTGCAGCTTTTCGACCGTCGGATCTGGGCCCTTGCGCTCATGGTTGCCTTGTCCCTGCTACTGGCCCAGTTCGCCTTTCGCCCGCCCTGGCGCGATGAGTATTGGGCCTTGTATTTTTCTGCGCCCGGCGAGCCCATTCTTGATGCCGTCTCTGGCAAGATGGTGCGCGATGTACACCCGCCGCTTTATTTCTCGCTGCTCCATTACTGGCGCCAGATTGGTGAGAGCGAGCTTTTCGCGCGCAGCCTGAATCTGGTCTTCCTGGGCCTTGGCGGCTGGCTTGCCTGGTCCATGAGGCGGGACCGTGTGCGCGAGACGGCGCTTTATCTCCTCTTGTGCGCGACTTCTTTCTGGCTCGTCTTCTTTTCCGCCGAGATCCGGATGATGGCGGGGCTGTTCATTCTGTGCGCCATTCTGGTGTTGGCTGGGCGCAACATGTTGCAGGAAGATGGTGGCCGGCCGGTGGATGCCTTGGTCTTCCTCTTGTGCGGAGCTGCGGCGGCGAGCTGTCATTTCTTCGGCGCCTTGTGGACCGGCAGTCTGGGCCTGATGCTTGGCCTTGCTGTCCTGCTGCGCGGCGAGCCGGCGCGGTTTGTGAAGATGGGACTGGTCACCACGCTGGCACTGCTACCTGTGCTGGCTTGGATCGCGCTTGTCCGGCCGGACCAAAACCCGGGCGCGATCAGTGCACCGCGCGGCTTTCTGAGCCTTTTGGAAGAGGCACTCGAACAGTTCCTGCGCGGCGTGACGGTGAAAACTGCCTTTGCCAATCTGGCGCTCACAATTGCAGCGATCTGTGGCCTGGGCGCGGCGTTGCGTGGGGCGCAGGGGCGCGAGACACGGCCATTGCTCTGGGCGGTCGGCCTGGCTGTTGCGATCGCCTTCGGCGTCCATCTTTTCCTCGTGGCGATGATCAAGGAGCGTGCCTTTATCGTGATTATCCCGCCGATCCTCTATCTCGCCAGCGTGGCGGTGCTCTCATTGCGCCCAGAGCAGAGCCGGGCGCAGGTCGCCGCGCGCTGGATCCCGCTTGTCGCAGCGCTCAGTCTGCCGCTCTTTTCCTCTGAACTGTTCAAGGATCGTGAGCGCTATGGCGCTGTTCGGGCGTTCCTCGCAGACCATCCGGCCTGCGCGGGCTCACCGATCCTGACCTATGAGCGCCCCTCTGATCAGGCGCAGGATTTTTCCTGGTTCTTCACGCGTTCTGTCCTGGCCGGAGCGTTCAGCGGGGAAGATCCGCGTCTGGTGCGTCTGGCGGAGGCCGGTGAGATGGACTGGGCGCCGGCCTGCACAATCCGGGCGTTGGCGCTTTCCATGCCGCGCGGCACACGCGGTTCGGAAGAGATGTACGCCGCGCTTTCAGCGGCAGGATATCCGATAGAGGACTGGCAGGAAGTTGTCCTCGGCGAGGGCCGCTCACGGGTTTTCATTGCCGATTGAGGCGGCGGCTACGGGCGCATGACGGCTGACAAATTCGTCCATGGCGCGCAGCGTGGCCAGCCGGGTTTCCCCAGTCGAGAGCCAATGATCCTCGCCATCCAGCTTTATGAATTCAACTTGCTTGTCAGCCCGGCGCAGGGCGCTGTTCATCAGCGTGCTCTGGCGGATCGGGACGACAGTATCATCCTTGCCGTGGATCAGGAGAACCGGTGCCTGGAAATTCTCGGCATACTTCACCGGTGAAACGGCATCCAGGCGGTCATTGTCGGTATCTCCGGCAGCGATGGACTGTTCCCAATAGGCAAGGCGGCCACGCCGCCGTCCGGACTCCCGTCGCACCTGGTCGAGCATTTCGTCCAGGTCGGAGACGCCGGCAATTGCAACCACGCAGGCATATTTGTCGGGTGTGAAGGCCCCGCCGGCGAGCGCGGCATAGCCGCCATAGCTGGCCCCGACTATGCAGACACGCTCCGGATCCGTGACGCCTTCGGCGATCAGATAGTCCAGGCCGTCGGTGATATCGTCCTGCATGGCACGGCCCCACTCGCCGTCGCCGGCTGTCTGGAAGGCATCGCCAAAGCCGGAGGAGCCGCGAAAATTCGGTTGCAGGACCAGATAGCCGCGATTGGCGAAATACTGCGCCATCCAGTCAAAATCGATCCGATCATAGGAGGCCGGCCCACCATGCGGCATGATGATGGTGGGATAGGGGCCGGGCGCCTGGGTAAGTGGGAAGGTGGCGATGGCCGGAATGGTAAGGCCATCGCGCGCTGCATACTCCACGGCGACAACACTGGCGACCGCCTGGGGCGGGATATTCTGGCGCGAGGCGGCAATCGACATGAAGCTTCCGGCGGAAGCATCATAGATAAAATACCGATCGACATCCTGGCCATCGAAGCCACGAAACAGAATGCGCGAGGCATCGTGCGACCAGGTGAGAATGGAGACCATCCCATCTGGAAAAGCCTCGATCATGCTGTCCACATTGGTCTGCAGGGTCTGGTCAACAAAGCGGTAGCTGGGCAGTGAGCCCGAATAGCGCACGCCCTGAAACGCGCGGCTGTCATCCATGTAGACATTGGCGATATCCGCGTCGGGACGGCCGAAATCAGTTTCGGTAATCGCGCCATCAAAGCCCAGCCTGTAAAGACTGCTATAGGCGCCTTCCTCGCTTCCTGTGGCGACGAAATAAAGGCCATCAAGAGTTTCCGTCAGCCCCACCAGGGAGATCGGGATCGTGGGGCTTTCTTCCTCATAGATCAGCTCGCGGTCATCAACATAGCCGTAGATGCGATAGGTTTCGTCTCGGCCATTGAAGTCTTCGCGCGCAATGGCCTCGCCATCTGGGCCAACAAACCAGTCAATCGTGTGTTGTGTTCCGCGTTCGACGCGGCGCCCTGTGCTGCGATTGATCCGGTTTGAATACAGGTCATAGCTCGGCGTATTGGTATTGCCCGTATAGCCGGGCATATAGGCCAGTTCTTCTTCCACATTGCGCCCGACCATTCGGCCAAGCCCGCCCTGGCGGGGATGCAGGTCGCGGGTGCGATAGAACAGTTGCTGGAAATCCCCACTCTTGATCTCAATCGAAATCGCCCCGGAATATTCATAGTCATAGCGAGAATAATTCGCGCGCGTCGTAATTGAGGAACGCAGGATCAGATTATCATTCCCGAAAAAGGAGACGCTGCGCGCCTTGTGCTCGGAAATGTTCAGGGCGAGGCGCTGTTCACCGCCAATGGCCTGAACCAGAAGATATTTACCGCCATTCATATTGAGGATGACCGCGACGGACTGGCCATCGGGTGAGAGGTCCGCATCGCTGACGAAGGGCAGGCTGCCATAGGCTTCCAGCGGAGGTTGTGGAGCCTGGGCCTGAGCCTGAAAACCGGGGAACACGGCCAGGCAAAGGCCAACAAGTAAGACGCGAAACATGAAATTCCCCCCTGAGACTAGGGAGATACTAGTGGTTGATTCAAACAGAGTTCAAGAAACAGTTTGTGAAGATTTCAGGGCATCATCTGGAAAGCATAGCTGCCCAGCGCGGGACTAGCGCTTCAGGAAGTCTGGCACATGGTCGCCGAAGCCCTTTACGCCATCGGCGGCGGGCTCCAGGATCAGGTCATCATCCTTGCGCTTGCGGTCGCGGGAGCGGTCACGTCGTTCGCGTTTCTCACTGGTATCGCGTTCGCGCGTTTCTGCCGGTGCTTCATCGCGAGGCTCACTGCGCTCGCGCCGGTCGCTGCGGCCCCGGCCTCGATCGCGGCCCTTGCCGCGTCCGCGTCGTCCTTCATCGGGCGGCAGGTCGGCCAGTTCAGCCTCCAGCCCGTCCGGCATGAACTCGGCGACATCCTTCTTGATCATCCGAAGGACGCCGGCCCAGGCCTTCTCGTCGCCCGGCGAGACAATGGTATAGCTTTCGCCCGTGCGCCCGGCCCGACCAGTGCGGCCGATACGGTGGATATAGTCCTCATCCTTGGGCGGGGGGGCATAGTTGAAGACATGGGAGACATCGGGAATATCGAGCCCGCGCGCGGCGACATCGGAGGCGACCAGCAGTTTCAGTTCGCCATCGCGGAAGCGCTCCAACGTCTGGCTGCGATAGGCCTGTGGTAGGTCGCCATGGATCGCGGCGGCATCGAAGCCATGCTTGATCAGCGAAGCGGTGACGACATCCACCTCGACCTTGCGGTTACAGAACACGATGCCGTTATTGATTTCGCACGTCTCAATGACCCGGCGCAGCGCTGTGCGCTTGGCCTTGGCATCATTGGACGGGATCTTGACGACATGCTGGGTGATGGTGTCAGCGGTCTGGGTCGGGCGGGAGACTTCCACGCGCTTGGGCAGGTTCTGGAACTTCTCTGCCAGACGCGTGATCTCCGGCGGCATGGTGGCCGAGAAGAGCAGGGTTTGGCGCTTGGGCGGCAGGAGGCTGCAGATCTTCTCGATATCGGGGATGAAGCCCATATCGAGCATGCGGTCGGCTTCATCGATGATCAGTGTTTCGACCCCTGTCAGCAGCAGCTTGCCGCGATCGAACTGATCCATCAGGCGACCGGGCGTGGCGATCAGCACATCGACACCGCGCATCAGGAGCATTTCCTGCTCCTTGAAGCTCACCCCGCCAATCAACAGCGCCATGGTGAGTTTGTTATACTTGCCATACTTTTCGAAATTTTCCGAAACTTGTGCGGCCAGTTCCCGTGTCGGCGCCAGGATCAGGCAGCGCGGCATGCGCGCCCGCGCCCGGCCACGCGCCAGGCGGTGGATCATGGGTAGTACGAAGGCGGCGGTCTTGCCGGTGCCGGTTTGGGCAATGCCGGTGACATCGCCACCAAGAATAACATGGGGGATCGCCTGCGCCTGGATTGGCGTGGGCGCTTCATATCCCGCCTCTTTGACGGCTTTCAGGACATTCGGGCCAAGGCCCAGTTCGTCAAAGGTCATGCAGATTCAAAGTGTTGATACAGTTTTCGAAGAATCACCCCCCGGCGATTTGTCGCCTTCATGCGCTGTTGCACTTGCGAAGTCAAATCATGAGTACAGTGTAAGTTGCTGCTGCGCCGCAAAATCGCGTATAAGGCGAACATAAAAACGCGGAGGATACTATGCGGACGACGGTGGAGATTGACGACCGGGTGATGGAAGCCTTGAGGACGGAAACGGGCCTGAAGACCAAGAAGGAGACCGTGGATTGCGCGCTGCGTTTCCTGCTCGACCAGCTGCACCACGGAGATGTTGTCGTATCCCCAAGAACACATCAGGCCGGGCGGATTATCAGCCTGTGCGAGGAAGATGCGCACGCCCTGCGTCATGCCATGGAGACACCCCAGACCGATGCGATGTCAGCAAGGCTTGTTGCCTGGGGCTGACTGAAGGGACCGCATCGCAGAGAAGCCCGCCGATCATTCGGCGGGCTTCGTCATTTTTGCCTGATCCCGGTACACCTTCGGCTCCGCGATGGATCGCGCTCATGGCTGCTTGCCGCGCGCCACTGAGCGCCCTTGTCCTGAGGCTGGTCGCTTAACCCGGCAGGTTGGCGTTTGCGAAGTCCCAGTTCACCAGATTGTCCAGGAAGTGGTCGATATAGCCCGGACGGTCATTCTGGTAGTCGAGATAATAGGCATGCTCCCAGACATCCATGGTGAGCAGCGGCGTGGC
>JALEGE010000055.1 GCA_022760335.1 Hyphomonadaceae bacterium | reverse complement strand
TTCACCACGGTTGACCGCGCTATGCCGGACAAGCGGGACGTTGAGACTCGCGCGCAGGACTTTGCCGAGATCTATGACGCCTTCTCTGTGGACGCGGCCGCCGCCCAGGCCGGGCGCTGCTCACAGTGTGGCGTGCCCTTCTGCCAGCAGGGGTGCCCGCTCACCAACAATATCCCCGACTGGCTGATGTTGGCAGCCAATGGCCGGATGCAGGAAGCCTATCAGGTCTCCGCCGCGACCAATAACATGCCGGAAATCTGTGGCCGTATCTGCCCGCAGGACCGTCTGTGCGAAGGCATCTGCACGATCGAACAGTCCGGTCACGGGACGGTGACGATCGGCGCGATGGAAAAGCACATCACCGAGACGGCCTGGGACAATGATTGGGTCGAGCCGATCCGCCCGGCGCGGGCACGCGGCCAGTCCGCCGGTATTATCGGCGCGGGGCCTGGTGGGCTTGCTGCGGCCGAGCAGCTGCGCCGGAAAGGCTATGACGTCACCGTCTATGATCGTTATGATCGGGGGGGCGGTCTGCTGACCTATGGTATTCCCGGCTTCAAGCTGGAAAAGCATGTGGTTATGCGCCGGCTGGAGCGGCTTGAAGAGGCGGGCATCAAGTTCGTCTATAATTGCGATGTCGGAACCGAAATCGCCTTTTCCGAGCTGTGCGCGCGCCATGACAGTGTGCTCATCGCCACGGGCGTCTACAAGGCGCGTGATCTGAAGGTGCCAGGCGTGGGCCACAAGTCGGTATTCCCGGCGCTGGAATTCCTGACCGCGTCAAACAAGAAGAATTTTGGCGATGCGGTACCGGCCTGGGATGACGGCACGCTGAACGCCAAGGGCAAACGCATCGTCGTGATCGGCGGCGGCGATACGGCCATGGACTGCGTGCGCACCTCCATTCGCCAGGGCGCAAAATCCGTCACCTGCCTCTATCGCCGCGACCGGGCAAACATGCCCGGCTCCCAGCGCGAAGTGGCCAATGCCGAGGAAGAAGGCGTGAAGTTCGAGTGGCTCGCAGCGCCGGAAGCCATTCTCGACACCAAGGCCGGGAAGATGAAGGCGGTGCGCGCCGCGCGCATGAAGCTTGGCCCCCCCGATGCCTCTGGCCGTCAGGCCCCAGAAAAGACCGGCGATACCTTCGATGTGAAGGCCGACATGGTGATCATGGCGCTGGGCTTTGACCCGGAAGATCTGCCGCGCCTTTGGGGTGAGCCGAGCCTTGCGGTTAATCGCTGGGGCGCCGTGCGGATTGATTTCGCGACCATGATGACCGGCCTGAAGGGCGTATTCGCCGCCGGCGACATTGTCCGCGGGGCCTCACTGGTGGTCTGGGCGATCAAGGATGGCCGTGACGCCGCCGAGGCGATGCACACCTTCATGTCTGAACATGCTGTGGCAAGCAAACCGCTTGTCGCTGCGGAGTAGGACCCATGACAGACCAAATCCATGGCAGGTGTCTGTGTGGCGGGGTGGCTTATACGCTTGCGCGAAACGGGACGCTTTCAGCTTGCCATTGCCGCATGTGCCAGCGCTGGACCGGCAGCGTCTTCATCGACATGATGGTGGATGAAGGCGAAGTGAGCTTTCAGAGCCAGGAAACGCTTGTCTGGTTCGAGAGTTCCGACTGGGCCCGACGCGGATTTTGCGGGCGTTGCGGTTCCAGCCTGTTCTATCGCCTGAAAACCGAAGGCGCGCATTGGGCCGTGCTCGTGGGGACGCTTGACCTGCCAGAAGGTTTCTCCATCGGCGAGGAAATTTTCATCGATGAGAAGCCCGACTATTACGACCTTGCCGGCGATCGCCCGCGCCTGACCGGCGCGGAAGTCTTCGCCCGTTTCAATGAGAGCCAGTCATGACGACCGAAATTGAACGTTATCTCGCCAATCGCCAAAAACTGATCGATGCGAACGCTTATGATCCAGCGCATGAGCGCGATGCCTGTGGCGTTGGTCTTGTTGCGGCACTTGATGGTCGCTCGCGCCGCGAGATTGTCGAGATGGGCATCAAGGCGCTGAAGAATGTTTGGCACCGCGGTGCGGTGGATGCCGATGGCAAGACCGGCGACGGTGCGGGCATCCGTATTGAAGTGCCACAGGATTTCTTCGCAGAGCAGGTCGAGCGGGCCGGCCACAAGCGCCCCGATGTCGATATCTGTGTCGGCCAGATTTTCCTGCCGCGCACCAATCTCGCCATGCAGGAAGCCGCGCGGACCATTGTCGAGACCGAGATCCTGCATTTCGGCTTTTATATCTATGGCTGGCGCCAGCCGCCGGTGGATGTCTCCGTGATCGGTCAGAAGGCGGCCGATACGCGGCCCGAGATCGAGCAGATCATGTTCCGCGATGACAGAGACCGCGATGATGAGGAGCTTGAGCGCGCGCTTTATATCTGCCGCCGGCGGATCGAACGGCGCGCGCGCGAGGCGGGGATACCGTCTTTCTATGTCTGCTCACTTTCGCAGAAATCGCTGATCTACAAGGGCATGTTCCTGGCCCAGGATATCGATAATTTCTATCTGGACCTGCGCGATGAGCGTTTCACCTCCAGTTTCGCGATCTATCACCAGCGTTATTCCACCAACACCTTCCCGCAATGGGCGCTGGCCCAGCCTTTCCGGATGCTCGCCCATAATGGCGAGATCAATACGGTGCAGGGCAATCTGAACTGGATGAAGTCTCATGAGATCCGCATGGTCTCGCGCAATTTCGGCGGGCATGTGGATGATGTGAAGCCAGTTGTTCCTCAGGGCATGTCGGATTCCGGTGCGTTGGATGCGGTGTTCGAGGTGATGGTGAAGAGCGGGCGTACCGCGCCCATGGTCAAGGCCATGATGATCCCTGAGGCCTGGTCGAAGCGCGCTTCGATCATGCCCGACAAGCATGCCGCGCTTTACGCCTATTGCAATGCCGTTATGGAGCCCTGGGACGGGCCGGCGGCGGTGTGCGCCTTTGATGGCCGCTGGGCCGTGGCGGGGTTGGATCGCAATGGCCTGCGCCCTCTGCGCTGGGCGCTTACGGCGGACAATATTCTCGCGGTTGGCAGTGAGACCGGCATGTGCCCCCTCTCCGACCACACAGTGGCGCGCAAGGGTCATGTGCCGGCCGGCGGCATGATCGCGGCCGATCTTTCGACCGGAAAATTCTACGATCACCGGCAGATCATCGACGAATTGGCCAGTGCCCAGCCCTTTGAGGATTGGGTCAAGCGCGTGCGCGAGTTGGATCCTGAGATTGGTCCCGGCTCTGAACCGGAAGTGGTCGATCCGGTGCAGCGTTTGCGCCAGCAATCGGCCGCAGGTTTCTCCATGGAGACCTTGGAACTCATCCTCTCGCCGATGGCAGAGACGGGCAAGGAAGCCATCGGTTCGATGGGCGATGATACTGCGCCTGCTGTGCTGACAAACGAGTTCCGGCCTCTGAGTCATTTCTTCCGGCAGAATTTCAGTCAGGTGACCAATCCGCCGATCGATCCCTTGCGCGAAGACCGGGTGATGAGCCTGAAAACCCGGTTCAAGAACCTCGGAAACGTGCTGGCAACCGACAAGTCCCAGCAAGATGTGCTGGTGTTGGAAAGCCCCGTATTGACCAATGGCATGTATCTGCGTCTGCGCGACATGCTGGGCAAGGATGTCACCGAGATCGACTGTACATTCGATGCAGTCGAAGCCACGGGCAATGGCCGCGTGATGAAGGAGGCGCTCGACCGCATTCGCAGCGAGGCTGAAGATGCCGTGCGCGCAGGCCGCGAACATATCGTCCTCACGGATGAACATGTCGGGGCGGGGCGCGTGGCGATCCCGATGATCCTGGCCACCGGCGCGGTACATGGCCATCTGGTTGGGCAGGGCCTCAGAACCTTCTGTTCGATCACGGTGCGTTCGGCCGAGTGTCTGGACACCCATTATTTTGCCGTCCTGGTCGGCGTGGGCGCGACTTGCGTGAACGCCTATCTCGCTCAGGACTCAATTGCAGAGCGTCATGGCAAAGGTCTGTTCGGCGAGATGGAGCTCAGCCAATGCGTTCTCAATTACAAGAAGGCGATTGAGGGCGGTCTCCTGAAAATCCTCTCCAAGATGGGGATTTCGGTGATTTCCTCGTATCGGGGCGGGTATAATTTCGAGGCGCTGGGGCTCTCGCGCGCCCTCGTGGCGGACTATTTTCCCGGCATGACCAGCCGGATTTCCGGTCTTGGCCTTGCCGGTATCGAGGAAAACTGCGTCGCGCGCCACGAAATGGCGTTTGACGAAGATGTTGTCACTCTCCCGGTTGGCGGTTTCTATCGCCTGCGTGCCCGCTCCGAGGCTCACGCCCTGGATGGCAATCTGATGCATACGCTGCAGTCGGCCTGCGATACGGGCAATTTCCAAACCTACAAGCGATATGCCGATGGCGTGAATTCGCGTGAGCCAATCCAACTGCGCGACTTGCTCGATTTCAAGCCGGCAGGACGGGCGATCCCGCTTAGTGAAATCCAGTCGATCAATGAAATCCGCAAGCGGTTCGTCACGCCAGGTATGTCGCTTGGCGCGCTTAGCCCCGAAGCGCATGGCACGCTGAACATCGCCATGAACCGGATCGGCGCGAAGTCGGTCTCCGGCGAAGGCGGGGAGGTGCGCGAGCGCTACAAACCCTTGCCGAACGGCGACAATATGAACTCGGCTGTGAAACAGGTTGCCAGCGGGCGATTTGGCGTGACCGCAGAGTATCTCAACGAGTGCCGCGAGGTCGAGATCAAGGTCGCCCAGGGCGCCAAGCCCGGCGAGGGTGGCCAGTTGCCCGGCTTCAAGGTGACCGAATTCATCGCCAAGAACCGGCATGCGACGCCCGGCGTGACGCTGATCTCGCCGCCGCCGCACCATGACATCTATTCGATCGAAGACCTCGCCCAGCTGATCTATGATCTGAAACAGATCAATCCCGAATGCCGGGTATGCGTGAAACTGGTCGCGCGCTCCGGCGTCGGCACAGTGGCCGCGGGCGTCGCCAAGGCCAAGGCCGATGTCATCCTGATCGCCGGCAATGTCGGTGGCACAGGCGCCAGCCCACAGACGAGCATCAAGTTTGCCGGCCTGCCCTGGGAACTGGGCCTGGCCGAGGCCCATCAGGTGCTCAGCCTCAACAATCTGCGCGACAAGGTGACCCTGCGCACCGATGGCGGCCTGCGCACCGGCCGCGACATCGTCATCGCCGCCATGCTGGGCGCGGAAGAATATGGCATCGGCACGGCCTCGCTGGTGGCCATGGGCTGCATCATGGTGCGCCAGTGCCATTCCAATACCTGTCCTGTCGGTGTGTGCACCCAGGACCCGGCTCTGCGTGAGAAATTCACCGGCAGCGCGGACAAGGTGGTCAATCTGATGAGCTTCATCGCCGAGGATGTCCGCCGCATTCTCTCCGATCTTGGCCTGCAGAGCCTGGACGAAGCCATCGGGCGCACCGATCTGCTCGCCCAGGTCTCGCGCGGCGCAGCGCATCTTGATGACCTGGATCTCAACCCGCTGCTGGTGCAGGTCGATACCCCGCATCCGGTGACCTATGAGCCGAACCGGCGCGAGCCTGTGCCCGATACGCTGGACGCCCAGATCCTGCGCGATGCTGAGCCTTTCTTCAGCCGCGGCGAGAAGATGCAGCTGCAATACAGCGTGCAGAATGTTCAGCGCGCCATCGGGGCACGCTCCAGCTCGGCCATTGTCCGCAAATTCGGCCAGAATGAGCTGCCGGAAGGCCGTCTGCTGATCCGCCTGGAAGGCTCGGCGGGGCAATCGCTTGGCGCTTTCTCCGCCCAGGGGCTGACGCTGGATGTGACCGGCGATGCCAATGATTATGTCGGCAAGGGCCTGTCGGGTGCGACCATACAGCTGCGTTTGCCGTCCAATCTGGCGGCCGATAGCGGCGATCACACCATAATCGGCAATACCTGCCTTTATGGCGCAACCTCCGGGAAACTCTTCGCCGCTGGACGGGCTGGCGTGCGCTTTGGCGTGCGCAATTCCGGGGCCGAGGCCATGGTGGAGGGCTGCGGTGCGAATGGCTGTGAATATATGACCGGCGGGGCTGTGGCGATCCTCGGTGAGGTCGGCGACAATTTCGGCGCCGGTATGACCGGCGGGATGGCGTGGATCTGGGACCCGGAAGGTCGCTTCGACAAGGTCGCCAATCCCGACAGCATCGACTGGTATCCGCTGGCTGACATGCCGGCCGAGCATATCGCGCGCTTCCGCGACATGCTGGAAAGCCATGCCGCGCGCACCGGCTCAGTTCGTGCTCAGGGCCTTGGCGACGACTGGGAGAAAACCTTGTCGGAAACCTTGATGGTGGTCCCGAAGGAAGTCGCCCACCTCATCCTCGGCAAGGGCAAGCGTGAGACGGCGGTGGCGTAAAGGCTTCACATTCGCCTCAAAACGCACGACATTAGGGGCATGATCCATGCCCACGCCAATACGCCTTGCAGCCCGCAGGACACTGAGGCTTTCCTCGGTGTGGCTGAGGATATTGCGGCCGCGCGTGGTCAGCGGATGACGCGTATACGGCGCAAAGTCTTGCAATTATTGATCGAGGCGTCCGAGCCGGCCAAGGCCTATGATCTGCTTGAACGCCTGGATGGCGAGGGCTCGGCAAAGCCGCCGACGATATATCGCGCTTTGGATTTCCTCCAGGAGCTCGGTCTGGCGCACAAGATCGAAAGCCTCAACGCTTATGTCGCCTGCGGGCATGCCAGCCATCGCCATTCTGCGATCTTCCTGATTTGCGAGAATTGCGGCCGGGCTGAGGAGTTGCACTCGGTGACCACCACCGATGCCCTGCAGGCCGAGACCGAGGCCGCCGGCTTCAAGCTCGCGCGCGCCGTGATCGAGGCGCGGGGCCTGTGCCGGACTTGTGCGGCGTGATCACCGGGCTTGATCATCTGGTTCTGATCTGCCCGGATATTGAAGATGGCATCGCGCGCTATACCGCCGTGTTCGGACGCGGCGCGGATTGGGTAAGCCTGGATCAGGCCGGTGGGGTCGCCACGGCGCAGTTTCGCACTGAAAATTCCGCCCTGGAACTCATGGCGCCTGCGGGTGAGGGACCGGTTGGCCAGCGTTTAGGCGAACTCTTGGAGGCTGGCGGGCCGCGGCTGACAAGTCTGGTCTTTCTCAGCCAGGATCTCGATGTCGCACATCATGACCTGACACGGCGGGGACTTGCGCCGGGTGAAATCTCCTCCGGTCGGGCTCGGCACCAGGAAACAGGCGAGCTGCGCAGCTGGCGCCGGTTTCGCTGTGCAGATGCGGCCTGTGCGGGCGTGAAGACGTTCATTCTCCAGCACGACACCCCCCCGGCGCCGCCAGTTGCGGGGCCTGGGCAAGTGGCGCGCCTGGACCATCTGGTTATCACCACGCCAAACCCGGAGCGGGCGGTTGCGCTCTATGGTGCACGGCTTGGCCTGCGCTTCGCGCTTGATCGCACGGCCGAACAATGGGGCACGCGGTTTTTGTTCTTCCGCACAGGCGGACTGACCCTGGAGGTGATCCATCGCCTGGGCGAGGCGCCTGACCCAGCTGAGTCAGACCAGATCTGGGGCCTGACCTGGGCGGTGGAGGATCTGGAAGCGGCGCATGCACGTTTGAGTGCACAAAATGCCGATATTTCGCCCATCCGGCCGGGCCGCAAGCCTGGAACACGCGTCTTTACACTCCGCAGGGACACATTGGGTGTACCGACCCTGTTCATTGTGCATGAGCCGGGATAGTCAGGCGCTTCCCAAATTGAAGGTCCTGCACTAATCCATCGCCATGAAAGCATTCAAGACACTGACGGGCACCGCAGCGCCCCTCATCGACAAAGGCCAGCTGATGGCCAATGTCGACACCGACATGATCATCCCGAAACAGTTTCTGAAGACGACAGAACGTGAAGGCCTGTCCAAGGGCCTGTTTCATGAACTGAAAACCCTGGAGGATGGCGCACCCAACCCGGATTTTGTTCTCAATCGGCCTACCTATAAGGGGGCCAAGATCCTGATTGCAGGGGAGAATTTCGGCTGTGGGTCCTCGCGTGAGCATGCGCCCTGGGCCCTGCTTGATCAGGGGATCACCTGTGTGATCGCGCCTGGCTTTGCCGATATCTTTCACAATAATTGCTACAAGAACGGCATCCTGCCGGTGATCTTGCCGGTTGAGGTCTGCAATGCGCTGGCAGAGCAGGCCGGCGGGGCCAATCATGTCTTCGAAGTGGATCTGGAAACCCAGACTGTGACCACGCCAGATGGCGTGACTCATCATTTCGAGGTGGAGGCTGGCCGCAAGACCAATCTGATGGCCGGGCTGGACGAGATCGGTACCAGTCTGAAAGCTGAAGCGAAGATTTCGGAATTTGAAGCTCAGCGGCGCCTTGTGACGCCCTGGCTGGAGCGTCAGGCATGACACAGACTCTTCTCCTTTTGCCCGGTGACGGGATCGGTCCGGAAGTCGCCTCGGCTGCCGCGCGCATTGCCGAGGTTGTGGCGCCGGATCTTGCTATTGAGAGCGACCTGGTCGGCGGGGCGGCCTATGACGCACATGGAACGCCACTGACAGACGACACGCTGGCGCGCGCGCATGCATCGGATGCCGTACTGATGGGCGCTGTCGGCGGACCAAAATGGACCGACGCGCCGCGCGACAAGCGCCCGGAAATGGGACTTTTGCGTTTGCGCAAGGAGCTGGATGTGTTTGCAAATCTGCGTCCGGCCTTCTGTTTTCCGGCCTTGGCGGCGGCCTCTTCGCTCAAGCCTCATCTTGTCGAGGGTCTCGACATCATGATCGTCCGTGAGCTGACGGGGGGTGTTTATTTCGGCGAGCCGCGCGGAATTGATACCGGTCCGGATGGCGTGCGCCGGGGTTATGAGACTTCGATCTATACAGCGCCAGAAATTGCGCGTGTAACGCGTGTGGCCTTCGAGATTGCCCGCGGACGGTCTGGCAAGATGACCTCGGTTGAGAAATCCAATGTCATGGAATCGGGCCTGTTCTGGCGTCAGGAAGTCACCGCGGTGCACGCGGCCGAAGGCGAGGGCGTGGCGCTGAGCCATATGCTGGCTGATGCCTGCGCGATGGAGTTGGTGCGGGACCCGACGCAGTTTGATGTCATCCTGGCAGGCAATCTGTTCGGCGATATTCTGTCTGATGCGGCCGCCATGCTGACCGGTTCCATAGGTATGCTGCCGTCTGCGTCCATCGGGGCACCTGGCAGGCCGGGCCTGTTCGAGCCAGTGCATGGTTCGGCGCCGGATATTGCCGGTCAAGGCATTGCCAATCCGTGTGCGGCTATCTTGTCCCTGGAGATGGCGCTGCGGTGGTCACTGGGGCGGACCGAGGCGGCCAATAGAGTGCGAGATGGCGTTGCACGGGCGCTTGAAGGCGGAGCGCGCACGCGCGATTTGGGCGGAACCCTGACGACCGATGGTATGTGCGAAGCTGTACTCGCCGCACTTTAGTCATGCGCGCTGTGGAAAAAATCATTATACATTCAAACACGTGGCGGTATTGCCACGTGCATGGGAGGAATATGACATGACACGCACCCTGATAAGCCTGATGGCGGCCACTGCTATGCTGGCAGCGCCCGCCAGTGCCGATGAAGTCTGGTCCAGTGAGATTGGCGAGATCATATATGAAAGCGATATCGACACCTCCGCGGTACTCTCCTTTCCCGGCGATGGCGGCGGTGTGCGTTATCTCGCCTTTATCGACGGTCTGGCCTTCAATTATGATGACCGCTCGCGCCATGATGGCTACTGGACTGGGCCATCCGGCGATGGAGATGTGGAATGCGCTGTGTCGATTACAGATCATACCGGCGAGACCACTGACAATTGGGGGCGTCTGGAAGTGATGTTCGTTGAGACCGGCTATCCCAGTGCCATCGTCGCCCAGCGTGGCGCCTGTTTTGATGCACCTGAAGACATGCTGGTCGCCAAGCCCCTTCTGGGGGACCCGGACGCGGAATAACAGAGCTGGCTGACGGATGTGGCCCGCGCCTCTCATTCAAACCGAGCGTCTTGTGCTGCGAGGCATGGCGCTTGCGGATTTCGAACCGCTTCTGGCCATCCGGACGGATCCGCGTGTTGCGCAATATACCGGCGGTGTGCGCACGCGCGGTGAGATCTGGACGAATATTCAGAGATCGGCGGGCAGTTGGGCGCTTCTGGATTATGGCTATTGGGCGCTGTGTGCGCGAGAGAGTGGCGCCCTGATCGGTGAGGTCGGCTTTTCCGATTTCCAGCGCGGCCTGGAGCCGGACATTTCCGGTATGCCCGAGGCAGGGTGGATCCTCGCGCCCGGCCATTGGGGGCAGGGCCTGGCCAGCGAGGCGGTTTCAGCGATCCACCAATGGCTGGATGCGACACTGGCGGAGCGCGCGGTGTGCATTATCTCCGAAGCCAATTCGGCTTCTATCCGGATTGCCGGGAAACAGGGCTATCATGAGACCGCCCGCAGCCGGATGGGTGAGGACCCGGTGATCATCTTCCACCGCAATGCGGCCACACGGCGTGCATAAGGGCTTCCGGCCCGCGAAAATGCGCAGTATGACGGGGCCATGACCTCGACATATCTCGAATTTGAAAAACCGATCGCCGAACTTCAGGCCAAGATCGCTGAGCTGGAAGCGGTCGACAGCGCCGAAGATGGTCCCTCCATCACAGAGGAGCTCGGAAAGCTGCGCGAGAAATCGGAAAAGCAGCTCAAGGATCTCTACAAAAATCTGTCGCCCTGGCGGAAGACACAGGTCGCGCGCCATCCCGACAGGCCGCATTTCCACGACTATATCGAGGCCCTGTTCGAAGACTATCAGGAACTCGCCGGCGACCGTGTGTTTGGCAATGATGAGGCCGTGCTCGGCGGGCTCGCCACCTTCAAGGGGCGGTCAGTTGTCGTGATGGGCCATGAAAAGGGCCACAACACCGAAAGCCGCATCCGGCACAATTTCGGCATGGCCCACCCGGAAGGCTACCGCAAGGCGGTGCGTCTGATGGACCTTGCCGAACGCTTCTCCCTGCCTGTGATCACCTTTGTCGACACCGCTGGTGCCTATCCTGGCAAGGCTGGCGAGGAGCGCGGCCAGGCCGAGGCCATTGCACGCTCAACCCAGCGCTGCCTGACCCTGTCTGTGCCGATCATTTCGCTGATCATTGGCGAGGGCGGCTCGGGCGGGGCGATCGCCATCGCTGCAGCCAACCAGGTGCTGATCATGGAGCATTCGATCTATTCGGTGATCTCGCCGGAAGGCTGCGCTTCAATTCTCTATCGCGATGCAGAGAAGGCGCGCGATGCCGCCGAGGCGATGAAGATCACTGCAAAGGATCTGAAAACCTTGGGAATTATCGATGAGATCATTCGCGAACCTGTTGGCGGGGCTCATCGCGACAAGGCCAAGGCGATCCAGGCGGCAGGCAAGGCTATCAACAAGGCTTTGATCGGTCTGGAGGGGCTCAGTGCAATTGAGTTGAAGCGCCAGCGCCGCGAACGCTTTTATGCCATTGGCAGGGAAGGACTTTCCTGATCCGGCATGTCCTTTGCCTCCAGGTCCAGTTTTTCAACAATCAGCCGGCGTAACCAGTCAGTCCGTTCAGTGATCGCCTCCGGGGTCCATTCTGGCTGGCTGAAGGCGGAATAGATCAGGTGGAAATGGCCCAGTCCATCTTCGGGTATGGCCCGCTGAATGGCCTGACGTTTCTGGACGTAATCCTGATTGCCAAGCCGCGCTTCATTGAAACTGTGCGGCAACAGGCAGAGATTTCCGAGTGCGTGACAGGCGGCCTGGCGCTCTGTCTCGTCGGGAAAGTCCCTTAGCCAATCTGAGTCCGCATCCGGATTGCGCGGCAGGATATGCTCCACCGAGGTTTTCTGCAGATGATCAATCGCCCCATCACCGGCAAGTTCCGCTTCCAACCAACGCAACAGAGTGAGATTCTGTGCCCGGTCGGCCTGTTCGCCATGCAGATTGGCGTGCAGGCGCGCCAATTGGCTGGGTTTCAGCCGGAGTGAGGATTCCATTGGATCACGCCCGCTGCGCAACTCGCCGAGGGCATTCCTGAAGATCTTGGCGCGCTCATGCGGCTCGAAATCAGCCAGATGCAGTCCCATGCAGCGTGTGGCCAGCCGGCGCAGACGCCCCGCAGTCTGGGTCTGCCGGCCGCGCGCCCTGTTGTCGCGAAAGCGGGTCATGATCTCCAAGGCCAGGGGATGCCACTCAGGCCAGCGCAGCAGGTGCAGCCGGACCAGAGCGGCATCCAGGCTTTCCGAGCCCGGCGTATTCAGCCCGTGTAGCAGCAGATGCCAGGCCCGAAAGCGGTGTTCCAAAAGGGCGATCCAGTCGCTCAAACTGTCGCGCTCTCGGCCAGGGCCGGCCCGCAAACTATCGGCGAGATAGAGCAGGCCACCATCAGTAATCGCCCGGCCGCGCTCTAAAAAGTCCACCGCGCGAAGGAACTCGGTCAGCCTGGAATCATGCACCGAAAGCTTGCGCCAGAGTGTGAGTACCTGGGTGTCGAGCCCGTGCGGAGCGGCCAGTTCCACCAGCTGGCCCTTGAAGATGTCCGCCTCAGACAGGCCCAATCCGCGCGTATTCGTGGTGACGAAGATCTGCCGTGCGAGATCCACATCGGTCACCTCGATCACGATCAGAACAACCTTGCGCAGCATGAAATCGCCGAGGGCATTGATTTCCTCTGTCGTAAGCTTTTTCAGCCGCTTGCGGTAAAGGCTCGCGGCAAAACGGACCTGTTTGGCGCAGGCCTGCTGAAGGTGGCGTTTGCGCACCTTCACGGCTTCGCCCTTGGGCTGGACCTCCATGTCCAACGCAGGCGCGGCATTGGGCACGAACAGCCGAAAGTCACTCTCGCCATCGCGGATGCATGCATTCAGCCGCTCTGCAAGGGCCTCCTCCGTGCGGGGCTGATCGCGCAGCACAGCCATCAGGATGGTCAGCGCCGTCAGCCTTTGCAGGCCATCATAGATGCTCAACGTATGATGGCGCCGGCTGGCAATGATGGAGCCAAGGAAATAGGCATCGGCGCCTTCATCGGCGGCCCGGTGGAGATCGGCCAGCAACTGGCCGGTCTGATCGTCTTCCCACTGAAAGTCGCGCTGAACATCGGCAGGACGTGCCCGCACGCCTTGCCACAGGCTTTCCGTGTTCAGGGTTTCGGCATACACAACACTCAAGATCGGGGTTCCGGCACAACTGGCAGTGACAGTGAACCCCGCAGATGACGCGCGCGCAAGACAAAGCGTGCAGGACGCGAAAAGGACTGACCCATGACACGCCGTCTCGCCCTGATCACAGGCGCCTCTGCCGGCATTGGCGCAGAGTTTGCCCGTCAATACGCTGCGCGCGGATGGGATGTCGCCCTGACAGCGCGCCGGGCCGACCGGCTTGAGGCGCTGGCGCTGGACCTGGAGAAGCATTTTGGCTGCAGCACCCTGGTCATCGCCCAGGACTTGGCGGGGGCGCAGGCGGTGGATGCAATTCTGGCGGAGGTGAAAGAGGCTGGCCGGCACGTGGATGGATTGGTCAATAATGCCGGCTATGGCCTGCCGGGTACTTTCTTTAACACCAGCTGGGCGGATCAGGAGACCTTCATCCGTGTGCTGTTTACCGCGCCATGCGAGCTGGTCCACAAATTGTTGCCGGGCATGTCCGAGCGGAATTATGGGCGGATCGTCAATGTCGCCTCACTGGTGGGCTATACGCCCGGTTCTGCTGGCCACACCCTATATGCCCCTGTGAAGGCGGCGATGATCAAGTTTTCCGAGAGCGTGCACGCCGAAGCCAAGGCCGCGGGGCACGATATCCATGTCACCGCGCTCTGCCCCGGGCTCACCTGGACGGAGTTCCATGATGTGAACGGCACACGTGCGCGCACCAACCAGGCCCCGGCCTGGATGTGGATGCAGGCTGGCCCTGTGGTCGAGGCCGGGATTGATGCGGTCGAGCGCGGCATGCCCGTGGTCGTACCGGGTGGGCAGAACAAGGGTCTTGCGACGCTGGCGAAGCTGTTGCCCGATCCGATTGCCCGCATGGTGATGGCAGAGCAGTCAAAGCGATTTCGTGATTTGAAGGATTAAAGCCCGCCAACTTGCCAAAAGGCGTACACATTTCCGCAGACACCTGCGAAGGCAGGTGTCCATCTCCTGCTATATCGGCCGGGAGTGCCTGGAGCGTCTTTCAGAGATGGATGCCTGCCTGCGCAGGCATCTGCGGGGTGCGGGGTTTTCGCCGATACCTGATCCGTTCTACAGCCCGCCAAGCCAGCCGAGCAGCAACTCGTTGACCTCACTGGCGCGCTCCTGCTGGGTCCAGTGGCCGCAGCCTTCCAGGATGTGGGCGCCTTTCAGATTGGGCAGGGCTGGTTTCATCAGCGCCAGCGGATCCCGCCCTGGCACCATGCGTAGTACAGGGTCTTTGGTACCGCCAATGAAGAAGCTCGGCTGGTGGATGATCTGGTCACTGACGGATCGGATATAGGCATGGTCGCGGCGATGATTGCGGTAGCGGTTAAGCGGGCCGCGAAAGCCGGATTGCGCAAATTCGCCGGCATAGTAGGCGACATCTTCCTCTGTCAGCCAGGGCAGGGGCAGGTCTGGTTCCGGCAGGCCGGTCAGCAGCACGTCGCCATGCTTCTTGTCGCTTGGATAAGCGCCATCGGGCGCATCGCCTGAGACCGCATAGTAGAATTTGCGGATCGTGGCGGCGGGATCGGCTTCCAATTCGGCCTCGGCCGGGCCTTCTTCCTGGAAGTAGACCTGGTAGAAGAAATGACCCTGCTTGGTGTAGAGCATATCGACCACATCGATGAAGGAGTGCTCGCCCTGCGGCATGTGGGGCACGGACAATCCCGCCACGGCGCGGAACTTGTCCGGATGCAGAAGCGCGCTGTTCCAGGCGATGGGTGCGCCCCAGTCATGCCCGATGATCACAGCGGGCTTTCCCGGCGACAGCGCGTCGACCAGCCCGGCATTGTCGGCGGTGATCGAGGCCATGTCATAGGCCTCGACCTCGTGGGGCTTGTCCGAACCGCCATAGCCGCGCACATCCGGCGCGGCGACACGGTAGCCGGCCTCGCCGAACGCCTTCAACTGGTGGCGCCAGGAATACCAGCTTTCAGGGAAGCCATGGATCAGGATCACGAGCGGGCCATCCTCAGGGCCTGAAAGCGCGACGCGCAGATGAATGCCATTGGTGGCAATCTGCTGGAATTCCTGGGTCATGGTGGGGCCTCCTAGCCCTGTTTCAACTCGTCAAACGGGACGGATTTGTCGACGCGCACATCTTGCGGCAGGCCCAGAACGCGCTCGGCGATGATGTTCTTGAGGATTTCGTCGGTGCCGCCAGCAATGCGCAGGCCCGGCGCCCACATGAAGCTGCGCTGGAACAGGGCATCGGCGGGCATCGTGTCCTCATCCACCATCAGGCCGTAATGCCCCTGCATCTCGATGGCCTCATTGCAGATATCCTGTAGTTGGTTGGCCGTGATGATCTTGCCGATCGAGTTTTCCGGGCCTGGCGTTTCTCCGCGTGAAAGCGCCGTCTGTGAACGGAACTTGGTGAGCTTGTAGCCCTGCGCCGCGACATACCAGTCGGCGAGTTTCTCGCGGAAGGCCGCATCGCCCAGCGTGCCGGCCTTGCGGGCATAGTCCATGATCTCGTTCCAGTCCGGCCCGGGCGAGCCGCCCACGGCAAGCCGCTCATTCATCAGCGTGACAAGCGCGACCTTCCAACCCGCGCCGACCTCGCCGAGCCGGTCAGAATCCGGGATGCGCACATCGGTGAAGTAAACCTCGTTGAACTCGCGCCCGCCGCTGGCCTGGTGGATCGGGCGGACCTCTACGCCGGGAGCCTTCATGTTCACGAGGAACATGGTGAGGCCCTTGTGCTTGGGCTGTTTGGGGTCGGTGCGCGTGAGGACAATGCCATAGTCGGAGAAATGCGCGCCGGTGGTCCACACTTTCTGGCCATTGATCACCCAATCCTCGCCATCCTTGACTGCACGCGTCTTCACGCCCGCGACGTCGGAGCCGGCAGCGGGCTCGGAGAAAAGCTGGCACCAGATTTCGTCACCCGTCAGGGCCGGGCGGACATAGCGATTCTTGTGCTCATCCGATCCGAAGGCGATGACGGTTGGCACGCACATGCCGAGACCGATGGTGAACGGGCCGGTGGGCGCGTCGAACTTGCCCTCTTCCTGGTTCCAGATCACCTGCTGCATCGGTGTGCCGCCGCGCCCGCCGATTTCCTTCGGCCAGGTGATCTGGGCAAAGCCGTTTTCCGCCTTGATCTTTTGCCAGGCCTTGGCCTGCTTCATAAATTCCTCGCCTGAGATACGTTGGCGCAGTGGCTTGGCGCCTTTTGGTTCAAGGTGCTGCTCCAGAAAGGCACGCGCCTCAGCGCGGAATTCGGCTTCTTCGGGGGTATCGTTGAAGTCCATGTAGCGTTTCCTCTTCAATGTTCTTGCGGCGGTGTTGTTGAGAGACTACTTTTCACGTCATGACGATCATGTTGGACAATGACCGTATTGAGGCCATGCTTGCTCAGATAGCTGAGCGTGAAGGAATTTCGATTGAGCGCGCATTGGAAAAAGCGCTTGGTTCTTTTCTATTTGAGATGAACGCTGATCTAAAAGATCTACCCTACGATGACTTTCTCTCGGCATTTTGGAAATCGGTTGGTGTGGCGCGGCCGAAGCCGTCTCAGTCGTTGCCGAAGTCCTTCTACGACGATCTCGACCCCGTAGAATGATATTTGTCGATGCATCTGCTCTAGTTTCGATCTTGGCTGAGGAAGCAGAAGTAGGACGCAAATGCTTTGAGGCGTTACAGCGGAGTGACGCGGCACTGACCTCTCCGCTTGCTCTTTGGGAAACGACGGTTGCCGTCCAGCGGAAAATGGAGCTTGGAGAAATGGCTGTTGGCCATCTTTCGCCATCACTTCTGGTCCAAGGATTTGTCGAGAAGCTAGGCATCGGAGTTCAAGCTCCATGGCCGGATGTTTGGATCCGAGCTTATGAGGCATGGGTGAAGTTTGGCCGGCGATCTGGGCACCCTGCGAAACTCAATTTTGCCGATTGTTTTCATTATGCTGACACCAAGGATTTTGCAGAAGCAATTCTCTTCACGTCTCCCAATGAATTCCACCATACAGACCTCGCCAGCGTCCTGCCCGAACCCTAGGCCGCATTCCTCGCCTCCAAAGCGCGGATCAGTTTGTCCTTCCAGACTTTCGGCGCGCCGGCCTGGACGGCCAGTAGTTTGGCGCGGCGATAATAGAGATGTGCGTCCACTTCCCAGGTAAAGCCCATGCCGCCATGGGTCTGGATGTTTTCCTTCGCAGCGAACCAGTAGGCCTCGCTGGCCGCCAGGCGCGCAGCGGCGGCAGCTTCGGGCAGTTCCGGGGCATCTGAAGAGAGCGCCCAGGCGCCGTAGAAACAGTTGGACCGCGCGACCTCGTTTTTCACATACATCTCGGCGAGCTTGTGCTTGATCGCCTGGTTGCCGCCGATCGGCCGGCCAAAGGCATAGCGTTCCTTGGCATAGTCAGTGGCCATTTCCAGGCAGCGCGAGGCGCCGCCCAGCTGTTCGAAGGCCAGCAGCACCGCAGCGCGGTCGAGCAGACTGTCCAGCAACGCGGCACCCGCGCCAGCCTCGCCAAGCCGGTCGGCCGGTGCGCCGTCAAAGACCAGTTCGGCATGGCTGCGCGTCGGGTCGAGTGTTTTCACAGGATTGCGCGTCACGCCGCCGGCTGAGAGGTCCACCAGCACGAGGCTGGCGCCCGAGCCCTCTGCGGCGAGCACCACGGCATGGGTGGCGATATCGCCGTCGGTCACCGGAATCTTGGTGCCGGAGAGCTTGCCGCCCTCGAACCGCACGCCGAGCCTGGTCGGGTCCGGCTCGCCAGGCCCTTCGGAGATGGCAAGCGCACCGACCACCTCGCCGCCGGCGAGCTTCGGCAGGAGCGCGGCTTTCTGCCCCTCGCTGCCGGCAAGCTTCAACACCTCGGCCAGGACATAGACCGTGGAAGAAAACGGCACGGGGGCGAGCACGCGGCCCAGCTCCTCGGCAATCACGCACAGCTCCAGCATGCCAAGGCCCAGCCCGCCATGCTCTTCCGGGATCGCGGCCCCCAGCCAGCCCATCTCGCCAATTTTCGCCCACAGGCCGGCATCGTGGGTCACTTCGCCATCATCCAGCACGGCGCGCACTGCCGTGGAGGAACACTCAGCCGTCAGGAATTTTCGCGCTTCATCGCGCAGGAATTTCTGGTCTTCGGAAAAGTCGAAATTCATGCCGTTTCCTCTGCTCCCATATTTTTCTTTTTCCAGAGCATATCGCAGAGCCCCGGCGCGGGAAGCCCTTACGCGAGGAAAGGCGTCGGGTTGCCGGAAAGATGAAATTTCAACGACCCGATAAACCGGACTTCAAGCCAGATATGGCATCAGACAGCCTGCAACATCGGAGAAGCTGCTCATGGCTAAGGCCCTCTTTCACAAGAACCAGCGGGTATTCGTGAAACCTGTGGGCACCTATGCTCTGGTTGAGCGCGTGATCCCGCACTGGGTTAAGGATGTGCCCGAGCCGCTGCGTGTGACCTATGATGTCGGCCTTGGCCGAGAGTTTACCGGCGGGGAACTGGTCTCTGAAGCCAAACTGCATGAGCGTACGGGCCAATCCGAGCGTGATTTGGGGAGCGAGGAATGGCGCATCTTCCGCATGCGCAATCGCTGGCAGGATGGCGAGTCTTCTTGCCATCATCCCTATCCCGGTACTTTCCCGGTGGTGATGACCGACGATAATGATTGGGGTGGCTGGCGCGTGCCCGGCGCTGAGTATGATCGCGATCCCGGAAAGATCGAGCATCAGGCGCGCATGATCATGAATGCGCCCTTTATGCTCCGCCAGATCCGCGCTTTCGTGAAATTTGCGTCCGAGCAACCTCAGGATTTGCCGGATGAATTGGCCGAGCAGGCGAAGGAATTCGCCGCGATTCTGCGCCATATCTACCAGATCCCGCCAAAGCAGAGCGATACGGTTGCTGTTGCTGCCGAATAGTCAGGCGGCCCAAACCCGGCCAATCAGGATAATCAACACCCCGGCCAGCCCCGCGCCGGTCATGTTGGCGAGGCCGTCAAGCAGGCTTGGCTCGCGCACGGCAGATAGCGTGGCCTGAGCCAGCTCCATGGTAAATCCGAAAATGCTGGCCAGCAGGAAAGCGCGCCACATCCGGCCCATGCCCAAGGCCGCGACCATGAGAGCCATCAACCCGCCATAGGCAAGAAAGTGGTACAGCTTGTCGAGCCCTGCCGGCTGCGGCTCGGCTGATGGCGCGCGCAGAGACAGCCAGACAAGCAAGCCCGTATAGGCAATGAGCAGCGTCCAGGCTGTTACGCGTGCAATCGCCGCTAGCATGTCTTTGAACCCCTTGTCATTACCCCTGCGATGCCCCCATCTCGAAGGGACACACCTTACTTCAGCGAAAGCAGGATTCATGCGCACTGACACGCCCGTTCCCATCAAGCTTGAAGACTATGCGCCTTATCCGTTCCAAATCCAGCAGGTTCACCTGGTATTTCGGCTTGGCGCAGCGGAAACCGAGGTCGACAGTCGCATGCTGGTGGAGCGGACCGGGCCGGGCGATTTGGTGTTGAACGGCGTCGGCCTGGATTTGCGTTCTGTTGTGTTGGATGGGCGTACCTTGTCCGGTGATGATTATACACTGACAGACGAAAGCCTCACGGTGCATGATGTGCCAGACCGCTTTGAGCTATCCATCAGCGTGACCAATCATCCAGACAGGAACACCGCCCTTTCAGGGCTTTATGTCTCTGGCGGGCGGCTGTGCACCCAATGTGAAGCTGATGGTTTTCGCCGCATCACATATTGGCCCGATCGGCCCGATGTGATGAGCCGCTTTCATGTCCGGGTAGAGGGCGTAAAGGCCGAGTATCCCTATCTGCTCTCAAATGGCACGCCCGGCGCAGCGGGGGATCTGGCGGGTGGTCGTCATTTCGTTGAATGGGATGATCCCCATCCCAAGCCCAGCTATCTCTTCGCGCTTTGTGCCGGCGATTATGACGTCTTCACCGACACATTCACGACCATGAATGGCCGTGAGGTCGACCTCGCCATTCATGTCGACAAGGGCGATGCTGAGCGTGCGGCCTATGCCATGGACAGCCTGAAACGCTCCATGGCCTGGGACGAGGCGGTGTTCGGGCGTGAATACGATCTCGGCGTCTTCAACATCGTCGCCGTGCGCGACTTCAATTTCGGCGCCATGGAGAACAAGGGGCTGAATGTCTTCAACTCGGCCTATGTCCTGGCCGATGAGGCGACGGCGACCGATTTTGACTTCGAGGCCATCGAATCCATCGTCGCGCATGAATATTTCCACAACTGGACCGGAAACCGCATCACCTGCCGCGACTGGTTCCAGCTCTGCCTGAAGGAAGGCCTGACCGTCTTCCGTGACCAGGAATTCTCCGCCGATATGCGCGCGCGTCCAGTACAGCGCATCAAGGATGTCATCCGCCTGCGTACGCGCCAGTTTGCCGAGGATGGCGGACCGCTCGCCCATGCCGTGCGCCCCAAAAGCTATGCCAGCGTCGATAATCTCTACACCGCCACAGTGTATGAAAAGGGGTCTGAGCTGATCCGCATGCTGAAGACACTGATTGGCGATGAGGCCTTCGCCAGCGGCATGGATCTTTATTTCGAGCGGTTCGATGGTCAGGCCGCCACAATCGAGGATTTCTACAGCTGTTTTGCCGAGGCTAGCGGGCAGGATCTGTCTCACTTCATGGTCTGGTACAGCCAGCCTGGCACGCCAACTGTAACGGTCACGCACATATTTGATGCAGAGAGTGGGGACGGAGTGATCTCACTGCAGCAGTCCAATCCCGCCACTTCGATCGTCAAGGCGCCCCAGCCCCTGCCCATCCCCCTGCGCTGGGCTCTGCTGGATGGCGAGGGGGGGCATGTCGAAAGCGATCAGGGATCTGGCGAGCAGACCTTTATTCTGGACACAGCATCCGCTGAGATCCGCTACAAGACCGCCCCGCGGGGAACGCGTCCACTGCTCAGCCTCAATCGCGGCTTTTCCGCGCCGGTCCATGTGAAGGATGATCTCAGTCTGGCCGAACAGCACGCTCTGGTGCGCTCGGAAACCAATCCCTTCAACCAGTGGGACCGGCTACAGTCCCTGGTCAAGCGTGATCTGCTGGCCATGGCATATGGCGATGCGAACGGCCCAGATGCGGAACTGATCGACACGCTCGCCATGGCAGTGATGCGCGCTGCGCCGGCTGATCCGGCCTTTGCCGCGCTGCTGACCGGCGTGCCAAGTGTGGCCGAGCTTTTCCAGGCGCATGCCCCGGTCCATCCCGCGCGTCTCTCTCGCGCGCGCAGCCATCTGCGCGGTGCTTTGCTCGACCATCCTGGCCTTGCTGATCTTGCACAGACTGTGCTGGCAGCCCCCTCGCCGACCCCTTTCAAGCCGGATGCGGCGCAAGCGGGAGGCCGGGCTCTGCGCGGGGCGATGATCTCGCTGATGGGTGCGCGCGGAAATGCGGCCGACCGCGAAACACTTGCCCAGCTTTATGATTCAGCGCCGAACATGACCGAGCAGCTCGCCTGTTTGCGTGCAGTGGGCGAGGCTGAAGGTCTGGAGGCCAAACCCTTTGCTGATTTCTATGCGCAATGGAAAGACCAGCCGCTGGTGGTCGACAAATGGTTCCAGGTTGGCGCCATGGCGATCGAGTCCGCAGACGGACTGAAGGCCCTGACGGGCCATGAGGATTTCGATCTGTCCAATCCGAACCGTGTGCGTTCGGTAGCCGGTGTTTTCACAATGCAGAATCTCGCCGCCTTCCACGCGCCCGATGGCAGCGGCTATCGGGCCATCGCTGATCTCGTCGTGCAGGCCGATGCGCGCAACCCCGCTCTGGCGGCGCGCCTGTTAACGGCATTCGAGCAATGGCGCAGCCTGGAACCTGATGCGCGCGGCCAGGCTGAGCAGGTTTTGAAGGGCCTTGCAGACGGCGATTTGTCGAAAAATGCGATGGACATCGTCTCAAGAGCCTTAAGCACAGGTTAATTGCGTTAACTTTCGGTCAAGACTTCCGTCCCAAGACGAATTCGTTGAGGAGTGTGTGAACTCCGCTAACCGAAAGCGTGCGCGTGAAATCCAAGGGTCGACATACGCACAAGTCATCTGCGCCTACCGCGGGGTCGAAGCGCGTGACACTGGTCATTGCCGCACTTCTGGTGCTGGAGGCGGGGGCGCTGGCGATCAAGGCCTGGGAGGAAAAGCAGACCTCGGACCTGCAACGGCTGGAAAACCTGCAAAGCGAGGCTGTCGCACTGGCAGAACGTCTGGACGGCCAGGCCGCGACGACGCAAGCGGCAATCGCACTTGGTCAGCGCGCTGGCGCCGGACGCAGTCTGGTGCGCGATGCCTTGCCGGATATAGATGGTATTCTCAGTCTGCGCGATGTCAGTGCCTCGCCGGACGGATCGCGACTGCGCGCGGCGGCCGATACCGCAATACAGTCGATCTCGCTCGATGAGCAGGTCGGCCTCAGCACGCATGGGGATCTGGTCTTCGTTTTGGAGCAAAGCGGCTTTCCGACAATGGTAGCCTTCGCTCAAGCTGAGAACTGGCTCCCCCAGGCGGGGTTGGAACGGCGCTTTACCTTGGCTGGAGATCATCGCGCCGGGGTCGGTGATCCGCGCCTGGAAGTGCAGGCTCAAACCGCTACGCTCAACCAGCCGCGAATTCAGTCCGGTGATGGCTTGATGCGTTCTGCAACAGCCTGCAGTCCACTGACAGGCACCAGTATAAAAGCCTGTGTTACCCGAGCAGCCCCACTGTTCGAGCGCGGTGATATTCTGCGATTCATCACCTATGGGCTTGTGCTGGCCGCACCACTGTTGGCCATTCTCGGTCTGCTCAACCAGTTTGTGCGAAGCCAGGCCGAGCGTGACACGCTTGCCAGTGAAGCCGATGCTGCCCAGTCCCAGCTTGACCTGGTCATGTCCGGCGCGCGCGCGGGCTCATGGGCCTGGCTTCCGGATCTCGAATGTGCCGATCTTAGTCCTATGGCCGCAGAACTTTTCGGCCTTCCGGGGCCTGGAAAATATGATCTCGATACGCTGATCGAATGTGTCTTCGATTCCGATCGCCGGCTTGTGCGCGAGTCCCTCAGCCAGGCGCGGGAGAAAGGTTGGCTGCAGGCCTCCTTCGCAACGCGCGATTCCGACGGCAATGATTTCGTGGAAATCCGCGCCAGTAGCGAAAATGAAGGCGCGGGTGAGAGCGGTGGGATTAGCGGCATCGTCATGGATGTTACCGAACAGCGTCGCACCGATGTGCGTCTGCGCAAGGCCGAGCGGCGCCTTCGCAATGCGATTGAGGGCTTTTCCGGTCCGTTCGCCTTGTGGGACGGTCGCCGGCGCCTTCTGTACTGGAACCGCTCCTTCGTCACGACTTTCGGTCTGGAAGATGTGCTGCGTCCGGGTATCAGCCATGAAACCGTCGAGCTTGCCAAGGCCAGCGCAATTGTCCGTGAAAAGCAGGGTATGTTACCCGAAACTGGCCAGGTTGTTGAAGTGCGGGGCGGGGTCTGGATCAAACTGGTCGAACGCCCGACGGCTGAGGATGGTCTCATCACCATCGGCATTGATGTCACCGAAAGTGTGCGCAATGAGACCTTGTTGGAGCAGCAGAAGAGCCGGCTGAAAACAGCGCTGTCAAAGCTTGACCGTTCTGAGGCACAGGCCACGGAAATGGCCAAGAAATACCAGAAGGAAAAGGTCAAGGCCGAGCATGCGGCCCACTCCAAGAGCGCCTTCCTGGCCAATATGAGTCATGAACTGCGCACACCGTTGAACGCCATCAACGGTTTCTCTCAAATCCTGGCCGGCGAGCTTTATGGCCCGCTCGGTGATGAGCGCTACAAGGGCTATGCCAATGATATTCTCACCTCTGGCGAGCATCTTCTGGACCTGATCAACGATATTCTCGACATGGCCAAGATCGAGGCCGGCAAGATGTCGGTGAATCTGACAATGCTCGATCCGATCGATCCGGTAGATGCAGCTGTGCGGATGATCCGGCGCAAGGCCGAGGAGAAGAATATCGCCCTGGTCCTGGATGCGCCAACCGACCTGCCGGAGATCGAAGCCGATCACCGCGCCATTCGCCAGATGGCGCTGAACCTTATCTCAAATGCTCTGAAATTCACCGACCCGGAGGGACGTGTCGTGGTTTCCCTGCGTCTGCAGGATGAAGAGATCCGCATCAGTGTGACCGATACCGGGATTGGCATTCCACGTGACCAGATCCAGAGGCTGGGCAAGCCGTTCGAACAGGTCAAGGACAATTCTGACCGCAATTATGAAGGCACCGGTTTGGGACTCGCCCTGACCAAGTCCTTCGCGGAGATGCATGGCGGGCGTCTGGCAATTGCCAGCGAGCTTGGCAAGGGCACGCGTGTGTCAATCTATCTGCCGCTGGAAGTGCCCAAGACGGATATCGAGGTCTCGATTCCTCAGCTGCCACTGGCTGGCGAATAGGCCGTATTCACTGTTTCGGAGAGAAACTGGGCGGCATCGGCGAGGCAGCCACGGGCGGCCTGTGACAGGGCTTGTGCCTTGCGCGATGGGGTGCGGCCAGCCAGTGGGGCCTCGGCACGTGCGCTGCCATGGGTGATGGGCTCGCGCGTGCGGCCCTCCATCACGGTAAGCTCAAGCGTGCACAGGGCGCGGACGTTGCCGCCGGTTTCCGTGACAAGCGTCAGGTCCTTGATCCGCCAGCTCAACTCATACTGCCCAAGTGCGCCGGAGAGTTCTGTCAGCGCGATGCCTTCGCCAGGGCCTGAGAGCGCGTCGATCAGCCCCGTCTGCATCAGGCGTGTAAGGCGACCGGCCCACTCGACATCCTCGATCAGGCGCAGGCCGCCATCTTCGCCCTGGGCCACCATGTTCTGACCGCCCAAGATCCGCTCGGCCATGGGCTCTCGCACCACGATATTGGCTTCCAGCGCTGTGCTGGCAGGGATCTCGCCCAATCTGTACAGTGCGGTGGGCACCTTCTGCTCTGGCAGGACCGAGACACAGGCAGCCAGAGCAGAAAGGCCGGCCAAAGCCATGAACGCGCGGAAATGGGCCATGTCAGTCTCCCTCATAGGGGCGGGTGTCGCCAGCGACCAGCGCCTGCGGATTGTGTTCAAGTTCACGGACGAAGTTTTCCATCCGCACCATCAGGCGGCGGAAATCCTGGGCCGCAAGGCGCATATCCACCAGCGCCTCGTGGCCGGACGCGTCCATGGCTTCGGCAATGCTGTTGGCTGCCCGCTCGGTTTCTGCGCTGGCGTCTGAGATGTCCTGCAGTGTGATGCTGGCCTCGTTCGAAAGGCCAGTGAAAGTTTCATCCAGTTCGGTGATGCGCCTGTTTGCATTCTCGCCGAGGGCTTCGAACTGGCGTCCGACACGGTCAAAGCGTTCAGAAGTTTCCCGCAGACTGATCAGCGCCTGATTGGCATTGCTTATCAGGTCTTCCTCGGCCGCCAGGCGCGCGGAAAAGCTTTCAAGATTGGCGAGCGTGATACTGACACGGTCGATATTCTCATCCGTCAGCAGTTTGTTGACTTGATCTGCCGTGACATTGGCCTGGCCGAGGATGGAACGGCTGGAATTGATCAGTTCTTCCAATTGTGTGCGTTCTGCCTCTATTACAGGTACCGGCTGGCCAGCCCGGCGCTCCAGGGCAGGCGCGCTTGCACTGCCGGCATTGATCTGAACGAAGGTCACCCCAGTGATGCCGGCAAAGTCGATATTTGCTGTAGAGTCCACCTTCACCGGGGTTTCGCTGTCAATGCGGATCCGTGTGCGGACCTTGGACGGGTCGGAGCGGTCGATCCGTACCCAGCGTACTTCGCCAACTTTGATTCCGATATAGCGCACCGAGGCGCCATCATCGAGCGTCACCGGGCCTTCAAAAATGATGTCATATTCATCGAAGGATTCGCGGAATTGGTTCTGCCCGAACCAGAGCGTGAAGCTCATCAGGGCGACCGCTGCGAAGATCACGAAGGCGCCGATCAGGGCATAATTTGCGCGCGGTTCCATGGGGCATTCCTCCTCTATGAGGCCACAGCCGCGCGCCCGCGCGGTCCGTTGAAATAGTCGTTGATCCAGGGATGGTCGAGCTCGCGCAGTTCGGCGATCGTGCCCGTGGCGATCACGCGCTTGTCCGCCAGCACCGCGATACGGTCGCAGATCGCGCCGAGCGTGTCGAGATCATGCGTGACGAGAAATACGGTAAGGCCGAGTGCCTGTTGAAGGTCCCGGATCAGGCTGTCGAAATTGCCCGCGGTGATCGGGTCCAACCCGGCGGTGGGCTCGTCCAGGAAGAGAAGGGCGGGGTCCAGCGCCAGGGCGCGCGCAAGTGCGGCGCGCTTGCGCATTCCGCCGGAAAGATCAGACGGGTACTTGTTCGCTGCCGCCGGGCCGAGGCCCGCCAGGCGGATCTTCATATCGGCAATCTCAGTGGCCATGGTCCGGTCAAGCTGCGTGTGCTCTTGCAGCGGTACAAGCACATTCTCGCGCACGGTGAGATTGGAGAACAGGGCACCATCCTGGAACATCAGGCCCCATTGGCGCTCCACCGCCTGGCGCTCGGCGTCATCAAGCCGGGTGATATCACGGCCAAACACGTCCACGCTGCCGGCGGAGGGCCGTTTCAGGCCGACAATCGCTCGCAAGAGGACGGACTTGCCTGTCCCCGATCCGCCAATGATGCCCAGCACTTCGCCTTGCCAGACATCAAGATCGAGATTCTCATGCACGATATGAGATCCATAGGCGGTCTTCAGCCCACGTACGCGGATGGCGGCCTCGCGCGCGCTCACAGGCCCAGCTCCATATAGAAGATCGCGAAGACAGCATCGATGACGATGATCGAGAAGATCGCCTGCACCACGGATGTTGTCGTGTGCTTGCCGAGTGACTGAACGGATCCGCCGACCAGCAAGCCTTGCCGGCACCCAATCAAGGCGACGATCAGGCCGAAAATCGGCGCCTTCGAAAGCCCGACCCAAAAATTGGAGACCGGAACATAATCCTGGATACGCGCGGTGAAGACCACCGGGCTGATATCCAGCGCCAGCCAGCCGACCAGCATGCCGCCTGCCATGCCCGACAATGTGGAGATGAAAGACAGAAACGGCGTCATCACAACCATTGCGAAGATGCGCGGGGCGACCAGCACTTCCATGGGGCTGAGCCCCAGCGTGGTCATGGCGTCGACTTCCTGGCGCATGCGCATGGCACCAATCTGGGCTGTGAAGGCCGAATTGGTGCGCCCGGACAGGATAATCGCGGTGAGGATCACGCCAAACTCGCGCATCATCGAGATGCCAACCAGTTCCACGGTGAAGATGGTCGCGCCGAATTCCGACAGGGAAGTCGCGCCGATAAAGGCCACCACCATGCCAACAAAGAAAGAGAGAAAGGCGACGATCGGCAGGGCATCCAGGCCGGCTTCTTCCATTACCGCGACCATGGGCGTCCAGCGCAGACGGCGTGGCTGAAATATGAGACGCGTGCAGGTCGACAGCGCCTCGCCCAGAAAGGCGAGGGTCTCGACGCTTTCATTCCACAGCCGAATGCTGCTGCGCCCGGTGCGCTCCAACAGATCCATGAGTGATCCGCCAGGAAGGCTGGGTGGATCACAGGCGATATCAGTCTGGGTCATCAGGCTGATCAGCTGGCGCGCGCTTTCATGCGTGCCCGACAAATGTTCCAGAGCCGGCCCGGCCAGGCGCGAGAGCACCAGGGCGCCAGCCGTGTCGATATCGCCAATCGCGGTGACGTCCACACCGTCAAGCGCGCCAAGCTCCGTATCCCGGTCTACCTTGTGGACGGTCATGACCGTCCAGTCCCCCTGCGCGCAGAGGATGCGTGCGCCATCTTCTTCGCGCACGGTGAACATGGTGTCGTCCTTCGACATCAGGCCCTTTCGGGTGGACTTTCTCCGGAAACCTAGCAGATGCAGGTTAAGATCCCGCATTTACCAAAGTATAGATTTGTCCATTTACCTTCGTATGCAAACCAGCAATTGGCATGCAGTTTTCGCTGGCAGGATGGGGTCAGCCCTCGTCAGTAGGCTGAAACTCAGGCGGACTGGGCATGCGCGCACCGGCGCCGGCCAGCAGAAAGGCCCAGATTTGCATATTCAGTGCGGCGGCTTCGGGCGAAGCGTCGCTTTCCAGTGCAACCTGTAGGGCGATCAGGCGCTCGGCCAGCTCATCGCGTGCCGTCTGCAGGTCTGAGAGTTTCAGACTGGCAGGTGCGATGGTGGCGGCTTGCGTGTCACCGCCTTTTGCGAGCAGGACTTTCATGCCGTCAATCTCGCGCGATAACTGGTCGGCGGCCCCGTCCCAGGCTTCTCCGGCCATGCTGATGACCAGGCCTGCGAGATTGGCCTTACCGCCCGCATAATGGCCTTCCAGCGCAGGGGTGATCTCTGTCACCAGTTGGCGGCCAAGGCGCGTGAGGATCATGCCGATATGGCTCATGCGGGTACCTCCACACCAAACTTCGGAGCCAGGCGTGAGGCCAGGATGAGGTCGTGCGCCGCATGGGTGAACCAGCCTGACCAAGCCAGGATCGGGTCGTCATTCTCGCCCTCGGCATAAGCCTTTGCGGCGCTTATCCAGATGGCGAGACCTTTCACGCTGGAAAAGATAGACCACCACTCGAAAGCTGCCGGATCGAACCGGCAGCCGGAGGATTCCTGCCAGATGGCGATGGCATCCGGCCAGGGCAGAAAGCCGGCGGCGAGGGTCTTCTCCCCGCCGCACCAGAGCGGATCGGTCGCCCAGGCAAGATCCTCATACGGATCACCGATATGGGCCATTTCCCAGTCGAGAATGGCGGTGATATTGCCGGCCCCGTCATGCAGGAAATTGCCGCTGCGATAGTCACCATGAACGACAGAGAGACGTTGAGCCGGGGGTGGGGGATTGGCGCGGAGCCAGCGGATGGCCGCCTCGGCGATTGGTTCGGGGTGCGCTTGATCCTTGGCAATCTCGCCGGCCCAATAATCAAGTTCCCGCTGCCAGCACAATGCTGGATCGGGCAGGTCGATCAGTCCGGCCAGCGCGCTCTTTTCGGCCTCAACAGCCGAGATCATGCCGAGATGACGGAAGAATTGCTGGCCGATGCTGGCGCGGTGCGGATCGATATCCTGGATACGGAAGGGATTGAGCGGTGTGCCGCCATCAATCCGCGACATCAGGAAAAAGGCGCCGCCCAGGGGCTCTGGATCGGTTTCCAGAGCGATAGCCTCGGGCACAGGCAAGCCGGAATGACCGTATACGGAACCGATCGCGGCGAATTCCACCGCGCGGTCTGTGTCGATCAGGCTGGCGGCCGGGTCGCGCCGCAAGATCAGGCCGCGCGACGTTCCATCAATCTCAGCGTCCACGGAATAGGTCTCCCGGCTTGCCCCGCCCGGGATGCGGGTCATGGCGGTCACCTTCACAGGCGCGCCGTTCGCAATCTTCGCGCTGTAATAAGCTGCCAACTGGGCGGCGAGCTCCGGATACTGAACGGCCTCAGGCATCCAGAACATCTTTCCAGCCGCTGGGCGCATGTGGGCCGAGGAAGAGCTGTTCGAATGTGCCGATGCCTTCTGAGCCTTGCCCATCGGGGCCCTCATGCAGGGCGGAGGAGATTGCCTGGATATGGAGATTGGTCGGGTCGCGCCAGTCAGCTTCTTCCGGATGATAGGTTTCGGCATGCACGGCAAGCTGGTCGCCATGATGGGTGCCATGGCGCCATTCAGGATGGCCGTAGCCGATGCCCTTCATCAGGAAGGTCGCTTTTGGCGTGTAGGTGACGGTGTGGGGGCGTCCCGCTCCGTCCTGCAGGTTCAAGACACCTTTCTGCATGCGCCGCGTGCCAGGGGCGTAGTCCACCTGCATCTTCGGGACATTGAGATGCAAGAGCCCACCGGCCTCCGCGCCATCCATGGCCAACACGGCACGCGTGTTCCAGCTGCCCCCGGCGCCATCATCATTGACGTGAAAGAACATTGAGAGATTGGGGAAATTGGTCGGTGTCCAGATCCAGTAAAATTGCGGCAAGCGTGCGGGCACCAGCGGCTGTGGGTCTGCTGCGCCGATGGGGCGCACACCCCAGCTGCGATCACGGGTGCCTTGCCAGCTTTGCCCTTGCACTTCGATCCGCTCGCCCTTTATCCCGAGCATGCCGGTCCAGCGCCCGTTCTGGCTCATCCGCGTACAGTCGATCAGCATGCGCGGGCCTTGGCGATAGGTGAAACGCGGCTCCTCAATCGGGAAGGCCCGGCCAGTGAATTGCAGGTCGAGCGAGAGGCCCTCGGTCTCCTCAAGACGCAAGGCAATGCGGCTAAGAGGCTCCAGAACTTCCACGGACAATCCGCCCACGCGCGTGTCCATGCGTTCCATGTTCAGGGGGCGCGACAAAAACACCGAGTGCTGAACGCCATCCTTCAGGATGGACACCGCCCCATCAATGACATTGAGATGGGGGTACACACCCATGGCGGCGGCGAAGAACACACTGCCATCACCATTATAGCCATTGAAGAAATAGCGGTCATAGAAGTTCCGGTCGCTGCCACTATAGGCCACGGGTTCCGGGGTTTGGTGGATCGGATATTCATCGCCAGCGGTCAGCATTTCAGTTGGTCTCCCCAATGGCGGCACCAAAGCCGATCAGGTTGCCGGCTGGATCCCAGACATGAAACTCGCGCATGCCATGCCCCGGTTGGTTCTTTGGCTCCGGTTCGATCCGGCCCGGATGGAAGCCGGGATGGGTCGAGGCGGTGAGCCATTCGGCATGCAGGGTGTCCAGCGCTTCGATTGAGGAAATCTCTGTGTAGCAGGCCGTGTTCTCGGCGATCTTGCGCTCACCGCATTTCCACAAATGCAATGTCAAAGAGCCACGTGCGACAATCGCATAGTCGCCGCCTTCAAACACGGCCTTGCGTGGAAAGCCCAGCGCATCGACATACCATTCTGCCAGTGCGCCTGGGTCGGGCGCGGCAAATTTCGGTGCCGTATGGCTACCATCGAGCGGATCTGTCATCTTGCTTTACCTTCCCGAGATGGCACCTCTTGGCGGGCGCGTCATGCACAGTAGAGTGGCGTCATTATGCGATGGGATCAACAAGAGGGCACGCGATCATGCCTCACACCCCCAGTCTGGACGAGTTGAAGTCTTTTTTTGCCGAAGCCTTTCCAGGCGAAGGCGCGCCAGATTTTATCGCCCTGGGCGATGGCAGCGCCAGTGTGCGCCTAGAAATCGAAGACCGCCATTTGCGGCCAGGTGGATATGTTTCTGGCCCGACCCAAATGTCCCTGGCCGACACGGTAACCTATGCGGCCATTTTCACCCGTATTGGCATCACGCCGATGACTGTAACAACCAGCTTGAATATGAGTTTCCTGCGCCCCCTCATCACACAGGTGGCCGTGGCCGAGGCGAAGTTGATCAAACTGGGGCGGACATTGGCGGTGGCT
The DNA here is from genome assembly GCA_022760335.1 of Hyphomonadaceae bacterium. GTDB lineage: Bacteria > Pseudomonadota > Alphaproteobacteria > Caulobacterales > Hyphomonadaceae > UBA5336. The sequence continues at coordinate 5,710 of JALEGE010000055.1, read as the reverse complement.
GAAGTACTTCTGCGCAGTGAAGGCAGTGGCTCCCCGGCGAGCCATGCCGTGGTGACCTATGCCCTGCCGAGGGAGGATTGATGAGCCTGCTTGTGAGCGCATCGGCGTCGCTTGGATTTATCGGCGTGGCGCTTGGGGCGTTCGGTGCTCACGCGCTTGATGGCAAACTGTCGCCAGAAGCGGAAGGGTGGTGGCAGACCGCGACGCTCTATGTCCTGGTGCATACTGTTGGCGCGCTGGCCGTCGGTCTGTCCGGGCGCTCGGGCCTGTTGGCATGGGGCGGTTGGAGCTTGATCCTGGGCGCATTGGTTTTCAGCGGAACGCTCTATGCCATGGCACTTGGCGCGCCGCGTTGGTTCGGTGCCATCACGCCGCTTGGCGGAATCGCGTTTCTTATGGGCTGGGCGCTGATCGGGCTGGGCGGCTTTCGCGCTTCGTCCTAGACGGCGCTTCCACCAAGTGAAGCATAGCGAGCGGCGAGATCGTCGGCGGCATGGCGTGCCGCATCAATCTCGGCATCGAGCCGCGCAATTGCAATGTCGGCTGGATCCAGTGCATCCGTGCGCTCTGCGAGCAGATCGCGCGCAGACGCAAAAGTGCGCCGAGCGCGCTGAGCCCGCACAAGGGCACGCTCGAAGCTGGTAACATCGCCGCGCTGGGTCTGCGTATCTGTGTTTGCCAGAACGGTTTGGGCTTCACCCGTCACAGCAATCAGGCCAATGCGGACCTGCTCAGCATCCTGGGCGAGTTGGACAACCAGCGTGTCGGGGGAATGAGTTTCATCTTCAAACTGGTTTAGGTAATCGCCAGTCTCAACCGCGGCAGCCTTGCTCCCATTCATCAGGATTGAGGCCAGTCCGGCCAGCCCCGTGGAGGCAGTTACCCAACCATTGTCTTCCAGTTTATCGCAAAACTCATCAGAAGCGGTACGCAATGCGGTCTGGTTGGCGTCCAAGCCCGTCTCAACCATAGCCTCACCAGAGACCATGGATACGGTTGCACATCCCGAAAGTATCAGGACAGCTGCACAAAAAACTACGCTACGCATTCAAACCGCCGCCAAGTTTGTTTTCCCACTCACCACCCCTTAGGTGGCATGTGAGAAAACGCCCGTCCAGCCTTTATCTCTTCAATAATCGCAGATAGGTGAAGAGCCCATGAACAGTATGCAAACAAAACGCGGATTGTACCCGCGCCATGGCGCCAGCCGGACGGGATACTTGCGTGTTTCCGACCTGCACGAGCTTTATTATGAGGAATCCGGCAACCCGAATGGGGTGCCGGTTGTCGCCCTGCATGGCGGGCCCGGCGGCGGCTCAAGCCCTGAAATGAGACGATTTTTTGAGGCGAACACGTATCGCGTCATCCTGTTTGATCAGCGCGGCTGTGGCCGATCCAGGCCTCATTCCGAGCTCCGCGAAAATACCACCTGGGACCTGGTGGCTGATATTGAGGCACTACGTGCCCATTTGGGCATCGATAAATGGGTTGTGTTTGGTGGTTCCTGGGGATCGACCCTCTCGCTGTCTTACGCCGTCACCCATCCAGAGCGTGTGCACGCGCTAATGCTGCGCGGGATTTTCCTGATCACTGAGGCGGAGATCAGCTGGTTTTATCAGGAAGGCGCCTCGCGCCTCTTTCCCGATGCGTTTGAGCGCTACCTCGCCCCGATTCCAGAGGCTGAGCGCGGCGACCTGCTGACCGCCTTTCACAAGCGCCTGACCGGAGACGATCGTCAGGAACGGCTCGCGGCCGCGCGGGCCTGGGCGCGTTGGGAAGGAGAGACTCTTTCGCTGCGCGGCGCCCTGCGCACCCCACCGCGTTTTGATGAGGATGAGTTCCTCGATGCCTTTGCGCGCATCGAGTGCCATTATTTCATCAATAAGGGCTTCTTTGAGAAGGATGGTTGGCTGTTGGATGAGGCCGCGCGCGTCCTGAAGGGACGCATTCCGGGCGTCATTGTTCATGGCCGCTATGATGTGATCACGCCGTTGTCTTCAGCCTGGGCGCTGAAAAAGGCCTGGCCGGATGCCGAGCTGCACATTATCCCCGATGCAGGTCATTCCAGCCTTGAGCCAGGCATTGTCGATCAGCTGATCCGCGCATCCGAGAAATATGCGGATATGTTTGGTTAAAACCGCGCCAGGATCCCGAACACCAGGATCACACCCAACGCGATGGGCACGATATAGCGCATCATCAGGCGCGCGAAGCTGAGCATGGGCCCGTGGCCAAGTTCGCTCGCCAGGGATTCTCGCGAGAGAACCCAGCCCGCGAATAGCGAGATCAGAATGCCGCCAATCGGCAACAGGACATCCCCGGTCAAGAAGCTGACCGTGCCGATGAGATCTCCCCAGTAGACATATACGACACCGAGTGAGAACAGGATTGCGCCAAGAAGGACAGCGCCCCAGGCCCGCGAAATCTCCGGCCGGTCTTCCAGCCAGGACACGCCGACTTCGAGCAGGGAGATCGAGGAGGTAAAGGCCGCAAACAGGGCGAGGGTGAAGAATGCCCCGCCTGCAATCGCGCCCATATTGCCCATTTGTCCGAAGGCGACCGGCATTGCCTCAAAGAACAGTGTCGGCCCGCCATCTTCAAGATTGGAGCCGAAAAAGGCAAAGACGATCGGAAAGATCGCGAAGCCGGCGATCAGCGCGACCAGCGTATCCGCGCTTGCCACAAGCCGTGATGAGCTGGGAATTGATGTCTCCCTGTCCAGATAAGCGCCATAGGTGATCATCAGGCAGGAACCGACACTCAGAGAAAAGAAGGCCTGCCCAACAGCGGCCAGCAGGGTCTGGAACGTCACTTTTGAAAAATCCGGGGTAAGCAGAAAGCTGGTCGCGCTGGCGGCATCGCCGACAATGAAGGCGAAGACAACCATGCCGGCGAGGATCAGGAAAAAGGTCGGCATGAGTATGGTTGCGGCCGTTTCTATGCCGCCTTTCACGCCGCGGGCGACAACAAACACATTCAGTGCCACAAAGGCGGCAAGATACGCGATGATCTCCAGCTTGCTGGAAACTGTGTGACTGAACTTGCAGGCTGAAACATCCCCGGTCCTGATCTCGCGCAGGATCGCAGAACCATCCTCTGCCGTGTCGGCGATCTGTGTGATGAGACCGGCGTCATCGACGAAGGAACAGGTGGAATCGATTTTGACCGAGCTGATCTGATCCTGAATGGCAGTTGCGGCAGTTCCGAGACTGGCACGAATGAGTTCGGCGTCGGCTTCCAGGCTCGCGAATTCCCCGCCAAAGGCTTTCGGGATATAGTCGAAGACCCATGCTGCGATCACGATATAGAATGAGAAGATGCCCAGCGAGGCCAAGGCGCCGATCCAGCCCATCAGCGTCCAGGCGCCAGACTTTCCTTCGGTCTCAGAGATGTGCCGGATGCCTGAAATCGCCGAGCGCTGGCCCTTTCTGCCCACGGCATATTCCGCCATCAGCACAGGGAAGCCCAGCAAGATCACGCACAGCAGATAGATGATGATGAAGGCCGAGCCGCCATTTTCGCCGGCTGTGAATGGAAAGCGCCAGAGATTGCCGAGGCCGACCGAGGAGCCAACCGCAGCCATGATGAAGCCGAACCGCGAGCCCCAATGCTCTGTTTTGCCGTGAATGGCGGCCATGCGCACTCTCCCTGTAAGCCCGATTGGCCAGACAGTATTGGCGCCTCGTCAAAATGCAATCTTGTGCGCAGTCCCCGTCAAAAGAGGCCTGTGCGTGAAATTGTTTCGCGGCGGTGAATATGCACTGACAGGACCAGGCCGAAGGCGCTCATCACGGTCAGCATGGCCGTGCCGCCATAAGAGACCAGCGGCATCGGCACGCCCACCACGGGCAGGAGCCCGACCACCATGCCGACATTGAAGACGATATAGAAGGCCACCATGCCGACCGCGCCGGCCGCCGCATATCGCCCGAATGCGCTGGAGCATTTCATGGCGATATAAAGCCCCCAACCAAGAATGACGCCCCAGGCCAGAAGCAACCCTGTCACGCCGAGAAAGCCCAACTCTTCGGCAATCACGGTCAGAACGAAGTCTGTATGTTGTTCCGGAATGTAATCCAGCTGGGATTGCGTACCGTTGAGAAACCCCTTGCCGCGCAGCCCGCCGGAGCCAATGGCGATCTTGGCCTGCTCAATCTGATAGCCATCGCCCAACGCATCTGAGCTCTGCCCGGCGATCTGTTCCAGGAAGGTGTCGACACGCCCGCGCTGATAGTCTTCCAGTACGAAATTATAGACCAGCGGCACGCTGAGCACGCCAGCAACAAGTCCGGTCGTGATGATGCGCCAATTCAGCCCGGCCAGAAAAACAATGATCCCACCGGCAGCCAACAGGGTGAGCGTGGTGCCAAAATCAGGCTGCAGGAAGATCAGTGCGGCCGGTAGAAGGATCAGCACCGCGGCAGGAACATGCACCAGAAAACCGCTGCTCTCGCGCGTCTGGGCCATGTGGTAGTATCGTGCCAGCATCAGCACGAGCGACAGTTTCATGAACTCCGAGGGCTGGATGACCAACGGGCCAAGCTCCAGCCAGCGCTGGGCCCCGCCGCGCACCGATCCAGCCAGTTCCACCGCGAATAGCAAGATCAGGCTGACCAGATAGACCGGCAAGGCGAGCCGCGACCATATCGAAAGCGGCACCAGAGCCAGCACCATCATTACCACCAGGGCAACACCAAAGCGTGTCAAATGCGCCATTGGCAGGCCGGCCTCGGTGGTGCTGCCATATGTGATGGAAAACAGCATGCCGGTGCCGGCAATCGCCACCGCGATAATGAGCAGCACAAGGCTCCAGGGCACGGCGGCCAGCTTGGCCGTGATGCCGGGCCGGGAAAAGGCCGTGCCGCTGCGCGGGGCGGTGTAGCTTGCACCACCCATTTACAGCGCTCCCTGGCCATCAGCGCCGGTATCGGCGGTTTGATGCGCTGTCGGCTGCTTGCGGCTGTCGCGGCGGATTGCTTCTGCCAGGATATCGCGGGCCACCGGCGCGGCGGTGGCCGAGCCGCCACCGCCATGCTCGACCACAACCGAGACGGCGTATTTCGGGGCGTCATGGGGCGCATAGCCGACAAACAGGGCATGGTCGCGCAGATGGCGCTCAAGCTCGGCATTGGAAATCACGCCGCGATTGCGCTCGGCCTGGGTGATATGGCGCACCTGGGCAGTACCCGTCTTGCCGGCCATGAAGACCCCGCCCAGGCCAAGATCACCAGAACGCCGCGCTGTGCCGCCCCATTCGCCAGTGACGGCAAACATGCCATCTTGCATACGCGCGATGAATTCGGGGTTGAGCGGTTCCTGTTTGTCTTCGCCGGGATCGATTTCTGGTCCGGCATGGATCAGCTTCGGACGTAGCACGCCTCCGCCGCGCGCGATGCGTGCTGTCATCAGGGCGAGCTGCAGCGGGGTGGCGTTCAGATAGCCCTGGCCGATGCCGACATTCAGCGTTTCGCCTTCATACCAGGGTTCGCCCTTGGCCTCGCGTTTCCAGGCATCGTCAGGCACCACGCCATGCGCGCCGCCGGTAAGCCCGAGTTCCCAGCTGCTGCCGAAGCCGAACTTGCGTGCGGTCTCGGCCAGTTTCTCGATCCCCATGCGCTGGGAGACCTCGTAGAAATAGGTGTCACACGAGTTCTTGATGGCGTTGCGCATGTCCATGGCGCCATGCCCGCGCGGTTTCCAACACGACCAG
>JALEGE010000054.1 GCA_022760335.1 Hyphomonadaceae bacterium | reverse complement strand
GCACGCCAGAGCCAGACATCCAGGCGCGCGGTTTCCATCGGGGTGTCGCTCATTGAAATGGCGTATAGGTGAACCCGGAGCCCTGTTGCGGCTTGGAGCGTTTTTTCTTCGGCTTGCGCTTGGGTTTCCTCGGCTTTTCCTCAGGCAACAAAACAGCCAGTGCAGCGAAAGGACTATCCGGATCGGGCCGTTTTGCCGGACGATGGTCGCGGCGCGGGGGCTTCCCGCCGCTCTTGCCGCCACGTTCGGGGCGGGGTCGCTTGCCGCCGCCTTGAGCTCTGGCTGCCTGCCCCTGCTCAGGACGAGCACGCTTTCCACGCCCCTGCTGGGGCCCATCGGGCCGCCCGCGCCCGCCATACCGCCAAAGGGTCGGCAGGCCCGTTTCCGGATCCTTCTCCGCCGGAACAAGGCCAAGGCCCTTAGCCACGTCAGGAAACTCATCGCCAGGGCAGGATACAACTGAGGCAAGTTCCGCCGGCAGGGCAAAAAGGTTCTTACCCGCTTCCTTGCGCCGCTTGGCGACTTCCCAGGCCAAACGCTCAGCCAGGTCGGCACGTACGGCGCGCCGACCAAAGCGCAGATAGCCATTGGCCGCCAGCGTCGCATCGCTCCAGTCCTCGTCCAGCGGAAAAGATCCCGCTCCTTCTGGCGCGGCCAGACAGATCCCATCATCGAACACGGTGCGCAATACAGAGATCAGCCTTTGCGGCGCGGGCTTTTGCGCATCCGGAGCATGGGCCGAAACCCGACCGGTGCGAATACCCACCGCGCGCAGGGCTTCGCGCTGATCTGCCTCGATCCGGTGGCCGGGTTCATCCTGACGCAGATCCACCGCCGCGCCGGTCTCCATGATGCGGAAAGCCAGGCCACGCGCCAGGCCTTCCAGAGACTTGGCCGCTTCTCCGACCTTCAGGCCATGATGGGTCGGCAGCTTGCGCGCGATTTCCGCCTCGATCCAGGCCTGTAAGCGTGAGCCGGCCGCGATGCGCGAAGCATCGTCTGCCTCCGCGCCGCCGATAAGTTCCACGCGGGGGCTGAGCCAGTCAGCACCTTTCGCCAGGCGCGCAATCGGCTCGCCGCCATAAAGGATCGCGCCGGCATCGCTGAGCTGGAAAGCGAGATCATCAGACGTGGTGATCGCATTCAGCCGCTGGATCAGGATAGGTTTAAGCGCCTGGATTGCCGCGCCGCGCACGGCCTTGCCTTCCAGCCCCCCTGCCGTGGAGACCGGTTCGAAGCTGAGCCCTCTCAGCCGGCCGACAATATGGCCCTCCACCTTGATCTCACCACCTGTATCCATCTCGCTCACAAGCGCGTCTTCCTTTCTCAGCCCTGCCAACAGGGCCGTTGTCCGTTTGTCCACGAAACGCGCGGTGAGCGCCTCATGCAGGGCATCTGACAGTCGATCCTCAACCTGCCGGGTCTTCTCGCGCCAGACTGCGGCATTTTCAAGCCAGTCCTCACGATGGGCGGCATAAGTCCAGGTCCGAATTGCGGCAAGGCGCTGTTGCAAGCTGGCAATATCGCCGCGTGGCGAGGCCAGGGCCTCAAGCCGTTTCTCCATTGCAAGTTCGCCCAGCCGGGCATCCGGATCGGCCAGCGTTTCAGCCAGGCCGATGACCAGCCGGCCATGGCCTTCCGGACCCGCCTTGCGAAAATCCGGCAGCCGGGCGAGATCCCATAAACGGCGCACCTGACGCTCACCGCACACATCCGGCCCGATGGCGGCATCCTCGGCCATACGGCGCAGAACCCATTCGTCCAGGGCTTCCGGGTTCTGGCGCAGCTCCGGACGGCCTGATGGTCGTGACAAGCTGCTGATCAGTGTCTTGATCGAGCGAAAATCGAGATCGGAATTACGCCATTGCAGTTCATCGACCGGATCAAACCGATGCGACTCGACGGCCTGGACCATCTCTTCATCGAAAGGCGGGCATTCCCCGCTGGAGCAGAACCATCCATCACTGCGAAAACGTCCCGCACGCCCGGCGATTTGCCCACATTCCGCGGCCGTAAGCGCGCGATGGCGTCGCCCATCGAATTTCGACCGTCCAGCAAAAGCGATCATGTCGACATCGAGATTGAGCCCCATCCCGATCGCATCAGTAGCGACAAGATAGTCGACATCGCCATTCTGATAGAGCTCAACCTGGGCATTGCGTGTACGGGGACTAAGCGCGCCCATCACCACTGCCGCCCCGCCTTTCTGCCGGCGCAACAACTCCGCAATGGCGTAAACCTGCTCAGCATTGAAGGCGACGATGGCAGTGCGCTTGGGCAGTTTCGTAATCTTGATCGGCCCGGCATGTTTCAGCTCTGAGAAACGCTCACGCCGCTGGGTGTCCACCGAAAGATCAAGCCTGCGAAGGATTGGCCCCATCGTGTCGGAACCAAGCAGCAGAGTTTCGGACATGCCCCGGGCATGCAGGATTCGGTCGGTGAAGATGTGGCCGCGATCGCGATCCTCGGCCAACTGGATTTCGTCAATCGCCAGAAAGTCGACACGCTGGTGCACAGGCATGGATTCCACCGTGCAGATAAAATAGCGCGCCGTCTTCGGCCAGATCCGCTCTTCCCCGGTAATCAGCGCGCAGGCCGCCGCACCCTTGGCCGCAACCACACGATCATAAACCTCACGTGCAAGCAGGCGCAGGGGCAGGCCGATCATGCCCGTGGCATGGCCCATCATCCGCTCCAGGGCGTAATGGGTCTTCCCGGTATTGGTAGGGCCGAGTACAGCCTTCAGGGTCGTCATGGCGGCCCGCTAGCATCTGGGGCCCCGCGACGTCCACTATAAAGCCTGCGCCGCGAGGATATTACAGGACTGACCTTAGCCGCCGTTACCGGCGTTGGCCTCTTCGACAACAATCGGCTCAAAGCGCAGTTGGCTGGCTTGCAGCGTGACCTTGCCGATATCCTCGGTTTGCGCCTCAATCCGGACCGGCACGGTGGCGCCATTGGGCAGCGGGGCAAGCCACATGCGCAAGGGGCCATCGATTCCGGCGAGATTGTCATCAGTTCCAGAGGAACCTTCCTTGAAGCCGGCGACCTTTTCCAAGGTGACATGGCACTCAATCGCCTCGCCGCGCCAGGCATCGGAGCGCACCGTCTTCATCCCGGCATAATCGAGATGCAGATAGGAAAGCTGGCGCCCGTCGAAAATCTTCAGCGGGCCACCGCAAGGGGCTTCAGCATCGGCGCGCGGCTGAAGAGAAAAATTGATCAGCGCCGTGATCGGGTCCAGCGCATCAATCTTTTGCTCCGGTGTGGCTGGGGGATGGCCAAGATCACCAAAGGCTGGCGTCACATCGGCAGCCACATCCTCAGCGCCCCAAAGCAGTTCCACGCGGCGGTTCTTCTTGCCGTCGGAATTTTGCGAAACATAGGCATAAGGGTCGAGGCTATCATCGCGCACATAGCCGGTCGACGACAGGCCGAGATCATAATCGACCAGAACATCGGCCAGCCCAGTAGTCTTCACGGCTGATGTGATGCGATATGTGTTTGGATGCAGTTCGGCATTGAACCGCGCCTTGCCGGTGATCGGAATGATGAAAAGCCAGGCCGAGGCCTTCAACTCATAGATCATCCGCACCGGCTGACCATCGCGTACGGAAGTCAGCGGCGTGTCTGGCGCTGGCGATGTAGAGTCGGTTGAGGCCGGCGCCACGAATAAGAGGGTCGAGGCCAATCCGGCCAGAAGAGCGCGTTTCATGAGGGCGGCTCCTTTCGAGCAATGTCGCACTAGCTGGTGTCTAGCGTGAACAAGTGCAATCCACCCTGAACGGGTATGCCTTGTTTCGGGCATTTTTCCTACCGGATTTGGCCGAATTACGGCGGATATGCCAGTCAGATGCTTGACGTCGCCAGCTCGCAGGCATAGTAACCGCACTTTCGCGTAAAGCATCAAGAATTCCACACGGGGCCATAGCCATGTCGCGCCAATGCGAACTGACCGGAACCAAGCCGATGGTCGGTAACAATGTCAGCCACTCGCAGGTGAAAACCAAGCGCCGGTTCGAACCGAACCTGGTGCGCGTGTCCCTGCATTCCGAAGCGCTGGATCAGACTTTCCAGCTTCGTATCGCGGCGAAAGCCCTGCGCACGGTGGACAAGCTTGGGGGCCTGGACGCCTTCCTTGCCAAGGCCAAGACGGACCAGCTCTCTGATCGCGCTGCCAAGATCAAGCGCGATATCGAGAAAAAGGCCGACGCCTGAGGCCCTTGCCGGGAGGCCATCTCCCTTGGACAAGCCGACATTTCCCAAGACGACCGGCCCATGGACGGTGCGCAGCTGTGAAGCGCGTTATGACAATCCGTGGTTACGGGTGGAACACAATGATGTGATCCACCCCGATGGTCATGACGGCATTTACGGCGTGGTGCGCTTCAAGAATGTCGCTGTCGGCGTGCTGCCGGTTTTCGAAGACGGCACGGTGCCCCTGGTCGGCCAGTATCGTTTCCCGCTTCAGGCCTATAGCTGGGAACTGCCCGAGGGCGGCGGCCCGGCCGGCGAGGATGATCTGGAAACCGCGCGGCGTGAATTGGCGGAGGAAACCGGGCTGGTGGCGAAGTACTGGCTGCCACTCATTGAGTTTGACGTCTCAAATTCCGTCACAGATGAACGCTCGGCCTGTTTCCTCGCCTGGGATCTGACTCCCGGAACCACAGCCCCGGAAAGCTCAGAAGAACTGGCCCATGATCGGATCGCATTTTCCGACCTTGTCGCCCGCTGTCTGGACGGACGCATTCGCGACAGTCTCACCTTGGTCATGACCTTGGCCGCCAAGGCCAAGGCCGAGCGCGGAGAACTGCCTGAGCGCATAGCAGCCAGACTTCTCGCCTGATCCTTTCAGGTCTTGCTTCATACAGCTTGCGGGTCCAAACAGCCCAGCTGACCCGTAAGGAGTACCCCATGGCCGACAGTGCAAGGCCAGATCCCAGAATTGATACAAGCGCCGCCGAACCTGTTCCAGGGCCGATGGGGACGACTGAATTCGTTGTCATGATCGCAGCGCTTATGTCGCTCAATGCCTTGGCCATAGATGTCATGCTGCCGGCATTGGACGATATTGCGGCCAGTCTTGGCGTGTCCCACCCCAATGACCAACAATTGGTGGTGTTTGCCTATATCGCTGGCTTTGGGGTGCCCCAACTCATCTGGGGACCACTGACGGACAGATTTGGACGCAGGCCGATCGTCATGCTGGCTCTGGTGGGATATGCGCTGACCAGCATTGCCTGCATGTTCGCGCCGAATTTCGGCATTCTTCTTGGCATGCGGTTCTTCCAGGGTGTGGTGGCCTCGGCCTGCCGTGTGGTGGCGGTCTCGATTGTGCGCGACGTTTTTGTCGGCCGCGGCATGGCCCGGATCATGTCGCTGGTGATGACGATCTTCATGGTGGTGCCGATCCTTGCTCCCCTGATTGGGCAACTCATCCTGTTGCAACTGCCATGGGAGTTCATCTTCGGCACGTTGACCTTGATGTCGGTTGCCGTGCTCATCTGGATCGCGCTGCGGCTGAAGGAAACGCT
>JALEGE010000053.1 GCA_022760335.1 Hyphomonadaceae bacterium | reverse complement strand
TCGAAATATGTCGCGCTGCGCACCGGCCCGAGCGAAGCGCCGCTGGCCTTCGTGGTCTGCCGCGATTGTGGAACCGCCGAACAGATCCCGATTGATGAGACCAGCAAGACCCTGTTCGCAAACGCGCTTGCCTGCGGATTTCAGGACCTCGACGCAACCATCGAAATCACGGGCCGCTGCAAGGGCCATGATGACGCGCAAACCGGTTGATGACCCGCACGCGTACCACCTCACACCCCCTTCGAGCCCAGGAGACTGCATCATGAAACTGTTCCCCCCGCGCACGGTCGCGCTGACTGCCCTTTTGGGCCTGGCGTCCCTCACTACAGCGCATGGCCAGGAGCATGGCGCCCACGTCCATGGCGAGGCCAATATTTCCGTTGTCATTGAGGAAGAGACTGTCTCGGTTTCGGTGATGAGCGCGATGTACAACATCACCGGCTTTGAGCGCGCGCCCGAAAATGAAGAGGAAGAGGCGGCTTTCGCAGCCGCGCTGGCCGCGCTGGGCGATGGCGCACAGCTTTTCGGGTTCAGCGCCGCCGCTGAATGCGTGGCCACGGACTCGAGCCATAGCCTGCCAACCGGCGAGGGTGACCACGACGACCACGATGAACATGAAGAGAGCGAGCCGGAGGGCGATGACCATCACCATTCGCCATATCGCGATCTGGTGGCCGACTATGTCTTCACCTGCGCGCAGCCATCCGAGCTGGACTCGGTCGAGGTCCTGATTTTCTCGCATTTCGCCAATCTGGAAAAGGTCGACGCGGTCGTCCTGGCCGGCGCGACCCAGGTTGCGCAGGAACTCACGCCCGACAAGACGCGTCTCGATCTGCCGAATTCATGATCCGGCATACAGGGGCCGGCTTGCTTGCCCTGTGCTTGGCGCTGTGCCTGTCGGCCTGCGGCGACAGCCGGGAGGCACCAGATATGGCTTTGGCGCCCGCAACGCCGCCCCCCATGCCGGAGGGTGCAGAATCGGTCGAGTTCGAAACTGAGGCCGCTCCGGAGCCGGATCCCGCGCCGGCCGCGAGCGAAGACAATGGCGGTGCCTCCGAGGTCCACCCCAAATACTGGGGGATCGCGGCGGGAGAGCCGCTCCCGCTGCGATGGGAAGACCTGATGCCCGAAGGTTCGGAAGAAGAACTCTATCGCCAGCAGGAGGAATTCTACCGAATGCTGCAGCAACGCTACGCGGCCAACAGCTCATCGCTGGCGGACGCCCAGCCTTTCGACGAGATCGAGGAAGGCTCGGCAATGGATTTCATGCCGCAATTCGGCACTTTCGACGTGGTGGAAGACCTGGATGGCGAGCTTATCCGCATTCCGGGCTATGTCGTGCCGTTCGATTTCACCCCGAACAGGCGACTGAATGAGTTCCTGTTCGTGCCCTATATGGGCGCGTGCATTCACACCCCGCCGCCGCCGCCCAACCAGATCATCTTCGTGCGGGCCGACCCGGCCGTGAAGGTCGATGATATCTGGGCGCCCTACTGGCTGGAAGGCGAGCTGTCGGCCGAAGTGAACGAGAATGAAGTCGGCGATGCCGCCTACGCCCTGAGCCTGACCGAGATGGAACCGTATCCTGTTCCCTAGAGCTGGTTATCCTACAGCTAGGGTCCACTCTCAGCCTCACGGTGAGCGGAGACGAACCCTGGGGCGGGCTATCGAACCAAACTTCACCGCAGATGCCTGCGCAGGCAGGCATCCATCTCTGAAAGACACTCCCAGGCGCTCCCGGCCCGGATAGCAGGAGATGGACACCTGCCTTCGCAGGTGTCTGCGGCGATATTGACCATATCAAGTTTAAACCCGCCCTCATCCTTCGTCGCCGCGTCAGGATGAGGGCTTATACTGACCCAAGCTGAAAACAACGGGCCCAAGGGCCTTTGAAATGAAACCGTCGCAGCTTGCGCCTAAAGCTCATCCAACACCCGTGAAAGGACCGCGACCAATGGATATGTCCGAGAACACCACGTCAAATCCCCGCATTGCGGCGGGCGTCCGCACGATTGGCGATATCGTCGAGGCGCGGCTCAGCCGGCGCCAGTTCCTTGTCGGCAGCGCGGCTGCCTCAGCCGTTGCCATGGCCGGGTGTGCAACGACGGCGACCGAGACCGTGCAGGAAGACATGCCAGTCTTCGCTTTCCAGGAAATCACGCGCGGCATGGACGAGACCCATCACGTGCCGCCCGGCTACCGCGCCGATATCCTGATCCGCTGGGGCGACCCGCTGTTCGCCGACAGCCCGGCCTTCGATCCGCTCGCCCAGAGCGAAGCGGCCCAGCTGCGCCAGTTCGGCTACAATAATGACTATCTCGGCTTCGTCCCGCTTCCTGCGGGCAGCGACGGACGCGCGCGCGGCCTGCTCTGCGTCAATCACGAATATGTCTCGACCCCGCTCATGCTGCCGGGCGTTGCCGCAAGCTATCCGGCCAGCATGACAGAGGCGCTGTGCCTGACCGAAATGGCCGCCCATGGCGGGTCAGTCGTCGAGATTTCCGAGGGGACGAATGGCTGGCGCGTGGTGACGGACTCGCCCTTCAATCGCCGGATCACCGCACACACCACGCCAATGGAACTCACCGGCCCGGCCGCAAGCTCCCCGCGCTTGATGACCAGCGAAGACCCCAGCGGCCGCCTCGTCGCCGGCACCATGAACAATTGCGCCGGCGGCATCACGCCCTGGGGCACCTGGCTGATGGCGGAAGAAAATTTCAACGGCAATTTCCTCGGCGAATTGCCCGCCGATCATCCCGAAAGCGCCAATCATGCCCGCTATGGCGTGGCGGGGGGCTGGTACCAATGGGGCCGGTTTGTCGAGCGGTTTGATATCTCAAAAGAGCCGAATGAGCCCAACCGTTTCGGTTGGGTTGTCGAGGTCGACCCCACGGACCCGACCTCCACTCCGAAGAAGCGTACCGCGCTTGGCCGGTTCAAGCATGAGGGCGCGGAAAGTGTCGTCGCGCCCGATGGCCGGGTGGTCATCTATATGGGCGACGATCAGCGCTTTGATTATGTCTACAAATTTGTCACCGCGCGGGCGTTTGACGCGGGCTCGCCGGAGGCAAATGCCGACCTGCTCGACGAGGGCACGCTCTATGTCGCGCGCTTTGACGAAGATGGCACGCTGGACTGGCTGCCGCTGGTGCATGGCGAGGGGCCACTGACGGCGGAGAACGGCTTTCTATCCCAGGCAGATGTCCTGATCGAGACCCGCCGCGCGGCTGACCTTCTCGGCGCAACGCCGATGGACCGGCCCGAAGATGTCGAGCCCGATCCGCGCACGGGCAAGGTCTGGGTCATGCTGACCAACAATACCCGCCGCGAAGCCGACCAGGTGGACGCGGCCAACCCGCGCGCGGACAATGCGTTCGGCCACATCATCGAAGTTATCGAGCCTGATGGCGATTTTGCCGCGCTCAACTCGCGCTGGGAAATCCTGGTGCGCTGCGGCGATCCGGCGGACCCATCCGTGAGTGCGGCCTGGAACTCGCTGACCAGCGAGCATGGCTGGTTCGGCAGCCCCGACAATTGCGCCATCGATCCCACGGGCCGGCTCTGGATCGCCACGGATGGCAATGAAGGCACCGGCGCCGCCGACGGGCTCTGGGCCATGGAAACCACCGGCGCGGGCCGCGGCACAGGCAAGGCCTTCTTCCGCGCGCCCATCGGCGCCGAAGTCTGCGGCCCGAAATTCGCGCCGGACGGCAAAACGCTGTTTCTAGCGGTCCAACATCCCGGCGACGGCGACGGCGCAAGCTTTGAGGCCCCAACCACACGCTGGCCCGACTTCACCGACACCACACCGCCCCGTCCTGCCGTCCTCGCTATCCGAAGACAGGACGGAGGTGTGATTGGCGGCGCGTGACTGCCGTTGGGGACGGCAAAACTCGGTATCGCTTGTAGGCCGTCAATTTCCGGCCGGTACTGCACCGCTCCCGCCCTGGTTGCTGCCTGTTTTGTCTGCCATGTGCTGCGTAAATGAAAAGCCGGCTTCCCTGGGTATGGGAAGCCGGCTTAGAACATTCGGATTTGGCCCAGCCTATTTCCCTGCCAGCCGCAAGAAGCGGTTGCGAAGATCCTTGTCGGTCTTGAAGACGCCGGTGAACTGGGTCGTCACGGTGGAGACATGGCGGTGGTGAACACCGCGCGTCGTCATGCATTCGTGCACCGCATCGATCAGCACGGCGACGCCCATTGGCGCGAGGCTCTCGGTGATGGCGTCGCAGATCTGCTGGGTCATGGTCTCTTGCGTTTGCAGGCGCTTGGAGAAGATCTCAACCACGCGCGCGAGCTTGGAGATGCCAACCACGGCCTGGGTTGGCATATAGGCGACATAGGCCTTGCCCAGGAAGGGCGCCATATGGTGCTCGCAATGGCTCTCGACCTCGATATCGCGCAGCACGACGATATCGTCATAGCCCTGCACATCCTCGAAAGTGCGTGAGAGATACTTCACCGGATCTTCGTCATATCCGGAGAACCATTCCTTATATGCCTTGACGACGCGTTTGGGTGTGTCGATCAGGCCTTCGCGCATGGGATCGTCGCCGGCCCAGGCAATCAGTGTGCGAACCGCCTCTTCGGCTTCTTCCTGGGTCGGTCGTTTTACGTCTTCGCCGCGCGCGACAATTTCTTTTGGTGTGATGGCATCCATTGCCTTGGTTTTCCTTGTCTGAGGGACGAGGGTCGAGCCGGGGCTTAATCGGGGCAATACGCCCTCCCGAAGCCCGGACTTAACGCCCGCCCGAGTTGTTACCCTCAGGGCATTATCTCTCTAACTAAGCATGAGAGATGCCGGTTTCCAGCATATCGCCACGGAACCGGTTATGTTTTCCCTATACACAAACACCGACCCGCGCCATGCGCACTGCAGCAAACTTGTGTACCGAAAATCTACGTGCGGATGCGTGGGATGGATCATTTCCCCGCCTGGAAACCGCGCAAAACTCTTGTTCGCGGTCCCGCTTTCGGCCTAAAGCGGCGCCATGAGGATACAGCTTTACAACACGCTGGCGCGCGAAAAGCAGGATTTTGTACCGATGGACCCCGAGCGGGTGACGCTCTATGTCTGCGGGCCGACGGTCTATAATTACGCCCATATCGGCAACTTCCGTCCGCCGGTGGTGTTCGACACGCTATTTCGCCTCCTGCGACGCACCTATGGCGCCGAAGCGGTGCTATATGCCCGCAATATCACCGATATCGAGGACAAGATCATTGCCAGGGCCATCGAGGAGGGCGTTGCGCTTGAGGCGATCACAAAACGTTATGCCGAGGCCTATTTTGCCGATCTCGACGCGCTTGGCGTTCTGGAAACCACCTTCACGCCCTGGGCGACGGCGCATCTGGACGGCATGATCGCGATCATCTCCACACTGGTGGAGAAAGAGCATGCTTATATTGCCGAGGATGGGGTCTATTTCCACGTGCCCAGCATGGCCAATTATGGCCGTTTGTCGCGCCGCACCCTGGAAGACAATGAGGCCGGCGCGCGGGTTGAGGTCGATGCGGCCAAGAAGAACCCGGCCGATTTCGCGCTGTGGAAATTCACCAAACCGGGCGAGCCTGATGATGCAATCTGGGACAGCCCCTGGGGCCGTGGACGGCCAGGCTGGCACATCGAATGCTCGGCCATGGCGGTGGCGGATCTCGGCGAGAGCATCGATATTCATGGCGGTGGCATCGACCTGCAGTTTCCCCATCATGAAAACGAAATTGCGCAATCGGAATGCGCCCATGGTGCGCCCATGGCCAATTACTGGATGCATAATGGCTTTCTCGACATGGCTGGCGAGAAGATGAGCAAGTCGCTCGGCAATGTCGTGCTGCTCAAGGAACTGCGCGAGGACTGGCCGGGCGAGGTGCTCCGGTTTGCGCTCTTGTCGGGCCATTATCGCGCGCCGCTGGACTGGACCGGGGAGTTGCTTGCCCAGGCCAAGGTGACGCTCGACCGGCTCTATGGCGCCTTGCGCCGTGTTTGGACCGAGACCGGTGCCGAGGCAGACGATACGGGCGTCTATGAAGCGCTTAGCGACGATCTCAACACGCCCAATGCCCTGGCCGAACTCGCGCGCCTTGCGACAGAGGCCAATACCGCCGCCGACCAGAAGGATCTCGCCGCCATGGCGCAGGCGCGGGCCAACCTGCTTGATGCCGGCGAACTCCTCGGCCTCTTGGGTCAGGAGCCGTCTGCCTGGGAGCAGCGCGGCGATGAGAACGACAAGGCGCGAATTGATGCGCTGGTAGAAGCGCGCCTCGCTGCCCGTCTTGCAAAGGATTGGGCCGAGGCCGATCGAATTCGTGATGAACTGGCGGCTGAAGGCATCGAAGTTATGGACGGTGCTGGAGGGTCCACTTGGCGGCGGGTTTGAGTGCCTGCTAGGGATAGCTTATGCCCGAAGTCCACAATCTCTGTTCTCTCATGGATTCCCTCGTGGAGAACACCGAGGGTGAGACGCTGACAGCGCGGGACCTGCTCGATGCGGTGGGCCGGCGCTCTTATGGGCCGGTGCTGCTTCTGCTCGGCTTTGTTTCGATCAGCCCGCTCACCATTGTGCCGGGCGCCAATACAGTCACTTCGCTTCTAATTCTGGTGATCTCGGCTCAAATTCCGTTTGGGCGAAAATATCCCTGGGTTCCAAAGCGTGCGCTTGAGTTTGAGTTCAAGCGAGATCACTTGCTCAAGGCTGTCGAGATGTCGCGTGGCTATGTCCAGCGTGTGGATGCCTTGCTTCGCCCGCGGCTGACCTTTTTGACGGAAGCGCCATTCGCACAGCTTGTGGCCCTGATCTGTGTGGCTGCGGCCCTGGTCTGCTTCCCTTTGAGTTTTGTGCCATTCGGACCGGTTTTGCCGGGCATTGCGGTGATGTTATTCGGCCTGGGGCTAACCTCGCGCGATGGCCTGGTGATCGTGGGCGCGGCGGCCAGCCTCGCAGGGTCTGTCTATTTGCTCTTCCGGCTGTGGAATCGCATAGCGGAAGTGTTCGGACTGGCTTGAGCACGCTTGATTTTTCCTGCGAGCCCGCCGATTTGCAAAGCATGGCAGTTGATCTTTATCATAACCGCGTTCTGGAACTGGCCAGTGACATCCCGCATCTTGGAGCGCTGGAGGCGCCTGAGGCCAGGGTGGAGAAGGTCTCGCGCATCTGCGGATCGACCGTGCGGGTGGATATCACCTTGAACGCAGCCGGCACACACATTGTCGAAATCGCGGTGGATCCCAAGGCCTGTGCGCTTGGCCAGGCGGCGACAGCCATACTCGCCCAGAATGCAGTCGGGGCCTCGGTCGAGGAGATCCTCGCCGCGCGCGATGGTTTGCAGGCGATGCTCAAGGAAGGTGCAGAGCCGCCCGAGGGCCGCTTCTGGGAATTGCGCCATCTGGCGGGCGTGGCCGATTATCCGCCGCGCCACACCTCAACCCTGCTGGCTTTCAATGCTGCGGTTGAAGCCATTGAAGCGGCATTGGCCGCTCGCCGCGCTACCATCGGAAATAAATGAAGAAGAACACCATGAGCAGCCAGAAGGGCGTCATGGTACCAATTCCGACAAACAGGCCATTGGGTGCGAGTTTTTCGCCATTGGAGAATTTCGGGAAAAAGCGATACTGCTGTTCCAGCCGGCCAGAGCGGGCGCGCAGACGATTTTTCATCGCTTCGGCCAGTGCCAGTGGCTGGGGGTGGCGGTTGACCCGGTCGATGATGCGCTCGCGTACAATGTCGCTGGCAATGCCGGTTCCGATATTGGTGAGGATCAGAAGCAGCATGCCGCCAAGGACAAACAGGATGGTCTCGCGCCGACGGGCGGTTTCCTCCGTCACGAAGGGCAGGACTTCGATCAGGTTCAGGACAGCAGATCTGACAAACTCCACCCGTGGCAGGATGGTTGCGATCAGATAGGCCGGCAAGAATGTGATCGCCAGCGAAAGCAGTGAGCCAACGGCATGCCAGCGCGAGAGATGCGCTATCGCGCCACGCAGGGACTTTTCGTCTATAGCTTGAGGTTGGGTCTGGGACATGGGGGACGGGACGGTTGCTGTCTGGATGTGGTGTAAGGCATGGATCAGGGTATCAGGCCAAGGGCAAAATCACATGACGGATAGACCTGGGTTGTCATTTGGCCCCCGCCTGGCCTTGGGCATCTACAAGATTACGCTCAGTCCGCTCTTTGCCGCCTTCGGTGCCCGTTGCCGTTATGCCCCAACATGCAGCGAGTATGCAGCAGAGGCAATCTCACGTCACGGCCTGTGGGCCGGCAGCTGGATGGCGCTGGCGCGTCTGCAGCGCTGTCACCCCCTGGGTGGCTCTGGCATGGACGCGGTACCAGAAACCCGTGGGCAGGGGCGCTGGTACATGCCCTGGCGCTATGGTGCGTGGGTGCAGCCTGCGGGCGATACGGATGCAGACAAGCCTGGCTGAAGGCACGTACCGGGTTAACCTGGCAGGTGCGCGGCGATCAGATGTGGCCCACCCTCGGCAAATGCCCTTGCGAGCGCGGCATCCATTTCCTCACCATTGTGGGCGTCATGTCCAGTCACGCCCTGGGCCCTGGCAAGAGATACCCAGTCGATCTCCGGCCCATCCAGGTTCAGCATGCTGCGCGCGGCTGGACCAGGATTGCCCGCGCCGGTGCGGTGCAACTCGATCTGCAGGATGCGATAGCTGTGATTGACAAAAACCACCGTGACGATGTTCAGGCCTTCGCGTGCCATGGTCCACAGCGCCTGATTGGTATACATGCCAGCGCCATCGCCTGACAGGCAGAGTACAGGACGGTCTGAGCCGATCGCGGCCCCGACAGCCAGCGGCATACCCTGACCGATCGCTCCACCAGTCAGCATCATCCAGCGATGCGGCTGTGCGGTGGCGGTGGCAATATAGCTTGGCATGCCATTGGAGACCCCGTCATCGGAAACGATCGCGCCCTCGGGCAAATGGCGCGCAATGGCCATGCCGACTTTCATGGCATCAAGTGCACCACTCGGCGCATCAGGCAGGGTGAGCGGCGCGCTGGCAACGGTATCTTTTGCGCCCAGCGCATCGGCCAGGTCGGTCAGGGCCATGGCGCTGTCGATCTCATATCCGCCAAGGCTCATGGCTG
>JALEGE010000052.1 GCA_022760335.1 Hyphomonadaceae bacterium | reverse complement strand
TGCCCAGATGGCGGAATTGGTAGACGCGCACGGTTCAGGTCCGTGTGCCGCAAGGCGTGGAGGTTCGAGTCCTCTTCTGGGCACCAGTGATTTGTTTTCATTGAAAAATTGTGCGCATAGGGTTCGTTCTTAACCCCGTTGAATTCGCAATCTAGTGCGGTTCTGTCTAAAACAGGACATGCCGCTCACAATCGACCAAATCGAAAGTCTGGAACCCCAGACGAAGCCCTATAAGCGTGCGGATGGGCGTGGTCTCTACATCTTTGTGACTCCCAAGGGTGCTGTCAGTCTAAAGCGAACCCGTCTCCAGCAGCAAATATTGGCGAACTCGCTAGGCGGCGAGAAGCTCGCGCCATTCAGAGAGAGCGGCGTTTCGGAGTGACTTGAATCTGAGGCGGCGCTCGATGTTTCTCTGATGGTTGAAGTGGTTGTGGGCGGAGGCGTCGGTGGCCGCGAATTTTTGTAGGTTCGACATTCTCCGAAACCGGGACATGGCACGTTCTCGTCGTCGGAAAGGTTGGCGCGAGGTTTCGCAGAGATTATTGAGATAGCGGCCGGTGACCTGGCGATCGGCATTGCCGATCTGGTTCATTGCCGCGCAGCAGGAACGGAGTTTGTTCGTCACGATTTCCCGTGGCACACCGTAGTTTTTCAGCGCTTTCTTTAGAAATTTCAAGGCGGGGAACCTGGCCCGCTTCTTCGTGACGTAGACTTCGAGCACCTCGCCTTCGTGGTCAATGGCGCGCCAGAGATAGTGCTGGACGCCGGTGATTTTGACGAACACCTCATCCATATGCCAGCGCTATTGAACATGCTGGCGTATCACTTGTGACCGCCGTTTCTTGATTTCGCGAGCGAAGATGGGGCCGAACCGGTCGACCCAGAGCCGGATGCTTTCGTGGCAGATATCCACGCCGCGTTCGTGCAGGTGTTCGAACTCACGATGCGCTTCCTGTCAAACCCTTGTATTGTCTGGAAAAATGGCGACGCCGAGCAACGCAAACCGGCCGTCAGGCTGGTGTTTTCCGAGCCTCTGCGCCACGCCAGAAAAGAAGGCTTTCGAACCCCGAATAAATCCATAGTATTCAAAGCTTTGGAAGACTTTTTGGGGCCAAATTTAATAATGGCGGAGAGACAGGGAAAATACCTAGACCAAGAAAACGCATTGAAAAATAACAAAAATAATCCTACTTCACAGATCTACTGTACCAGTAATTGTACCAATTCTGATGTCTTTTTGGACTTGGGTGCACAGGCCGCAAAGGTGTGGTTTTTCAGGTAAGTGCGCCACTATGGGAGGCTCAAGACGGGAGTGTGCCTTTCACAACCCGGAGACCGAAAGCCTGAAGCCATAGCTCAGACCCAATAAGCGTGCGGATGGACACGGCCTTTGCATCCATGCGACCTCAACTCTTCTCGGACAATACTCTGGGCGTCCCGTTAGCTGTTCCCCTAGATATTCATATTATCCTATTCGTCCCTTTGTGGGACTTATGGGCGCGCTTGACTATATCGAATTCGGCGCTGGAGAAATGCTATTTGCCTATCATCGAGCAATAGAGAAACAAAGATCGCAAAAATCCAGCCGAGCCACGTGGTCATGTCGATGAAGAGGTAGAAGATTCAAAATAGAATGAATAATCCACCAGTATAGTAAACTCTGAATAATATGATAAAACGAGCTTGGGGTCGCCGAGGAAAATAATGAGGGACGCAACTGCGAAAACGGCTACGGAGCTAGGCCTTATAGCAGCTGGAGAGCTGGCCCTTGGTGCAATGGGCATGCCCCCAGGAAGTGGTAGCTATTTATCCCCTTTCTCGCACTTGGTTATCGGGAGCAACCGAAATAGAAAGCGGGGCCGTGACAGTATTCCCCTTGATCCTTATCGTCACCTCAAGATGAAATGTGAGCAGGATTTTTATCTCTCCTTTCTAAATAGTGTATCTGCTTTTAAGGAAGGGTGTCGTATTTTCTCTCAGGTTACCTTTGATATCGGAAACCGATTTCCAACCAAGAGAAAGCTGAAAGAGTATGCTGATCCTGATGATAAAGAATGGGTTATAGCAAAAATAGGAAAAGTACAGCAGAATTTGCGACAGTTTTATGCGTCTCAAAATTCAGGAAAATATGACGACTATCCGGAGTATTTTGATGAATACATAGAGCGCATAAATGAATTTTGCAGGAAACGTGAGCGAAATATTCTAGTTAGCTGTGAGTCTATCGAGCCATCAACTATAGCCGTCATGCGCTCGTTAAAACACGGCTTGGTAAGCAAGAGCGGTGTGAGGCGACCGCTTCACATCGACCTCAGTTGGCGCGAAACATCTGGTGTCTATCAAACCGAGATGGTGGGGGCAAACACGCGAGCGCACAACCCATTTGACTTCATTCTAAGCGCAACCGGGGCATTCAATTTGACTGGTATCGTAAAAGAAGGATTGAGTGAGTATCGATGCGCATTTCCGATTCACTCTGAAGTTCAAGTTCGGTTAGTGAAACCGAACAGGTTGGGAAAACTTCGAGCTTCGCTCCGGCGATCAAGAAAACGCTTCCACATATTCAGCGACTCCTCTGCCGAGGAAGAGCTTCTCTTGAACAAGCGCATGTATGGCAATCCTGAGTTGGTTTCGCATGACAGGTTCGAGAATTTGTTCGACGTCATTGATGATATGCGCGCGGGAGATGAGATGAGCGCATGGGAGCCATTGGCAAATTATCTAATATCGCAGGGAAAAGCAAAATGGGTTGGCGATCCACATTTCCACACCATTTCATTTTTTCAGCATACAGATTGGTCGATGCATGGCATAAAACGGGCCTCTGCTTCTAAAAAAGAGGCATATGAAGTTGGAATGATGTTCAAGGAACTATTCCTCTTCAAATGGAACCAGTTCACATCACACTATGATGCGGCTTTCTTTTATTTGTCTAACGATCAGGAGTTGTTGAGCTGCTTCAAGGCAGGCAGCGGGCACGCAACTATGCCTAAGGAGAAAGTGCGTGAAGCTCTAGGTGTGCGCTAAAAATCAAAATCAACATACTCTTTACGGCCGTAAAAGTAATCCATTATGGGTTGTGACCTGAGCCCCGATTGATCCTTCGCTTGAACTGAGGGTCTTTCGTTGTGCGCTCTGAAAATTCTGAAACCTTCAACGCTCGGTGGTCTCATAGGCAAGATAGCTACGAGCGGCCATATTGAGACGATCACGGAATACTCCTGCAAGAATGTGCGAGCTTGACTCTCACGCATAAGAACAAAATATGAACTTATGGAGTCTGGAACGGTCCTTCATTCGGATGTTTTCCGGTTGCAGCCTAGGGCGCGGGCGGCTTCGGCGGTGTTTCCGCTGGGGCTGGGCGTGGCTGGCGTGCATGAGGTTTGTGAAGCTAGCTTCGGGGACATTGCGGCTCTGACCGGGTTTGCTATCGCGGCGGCGAAGCAAAAGGCGGGCACTGTTGTGTGGGTCTCGCAGCGCAAGATCGAGATGGATCATGGCAGGGTGCTGCAGGGCGGTGTGCGCCGGCTCAACCGCGCAAAGATGCCCATCCTTGAGGTGCACACGCGCAAGCTGACCGATACGCTCTGGGCGATTGAGGAAGCCATTCGCTCATCTGCCGTCAGCCTCGTCGTGGCAGATGTGGAGGCGGTGGAGTTTACGGCATCGCGCCGCCTCGTGTTGGCCTCCAGCCGCCATGGAGTGCCGGTCATCCTGCTACAGCCTTACACATGCGAAGGTTCAACGGCGGCCTCTGCGCGCTGGCGCGTATCGGCCAGGCCGTCTGCCCCAAACCGCTTCGATCCACGCGCGCCGGGCAATCCGCGCTGGCGCGCCAGGCTGGAGCGCTGCCGCACCGCCCCGCACCTGGCCGGGCATGTTTTCGATCTTGAGCTCAACCATGAAACGCTATCTCTCACTGTGGTTTCCGGACTGGCCACTGACACGGCTGACACGCGCGAAGTCGCAGGTGACAGACCAGATATCAGACACGCCCGCGCCTGAGGCGCCCTTCGCGCTGGTCGAGGCGGGACCGCATGGCCTTAGCGTTGTCAGCGCGAATGCTGCCGCGCTGAGTGAGGGTGTTGTGCCCGACCTCCGCTTCACCGACGCCAAGGCGCGGTGCCCCGGCTTGGTTTCTGAAGAGATTGATCGGGCAGCAGATGCCCGCACTCTGGCAGCGCTTGGTCACTGGATGGTGCGTTTCACGCCCATCGTTGCGATTGATGGTGAAGATGGGCTGATGGCCGAGACAACAGGCTGCGCACATCTCCATTGTGGTGAGGCGGGGATGATGGATGCGATTGCCGCCCGCCTCACAAAAAGCGGCATCGTCTGCCAGATGGCCATGGCCAGCACGCCGGGCGCAGCAAGCGCGTTGGCGCGAGCCGCCCCAGGCCGCAAACTTGAGCCCGGCGAGGAGCGTGCGGGTCTGGCCGGGCTGCCTGTGGGAACGCTTCGTCTATCTGGCGCTGCGAGAACGGTGTTGCGCCGGTTCGGGCTGACACGGATCGGGCAGCTCTACGGGATTGACCGCAAGGCTCTGGCGCGCCGGTTCAGGTCGCGTGAAATGGCGGATGCGGTTTTGCTGCGGCTAGACCAGGCGCTTGGGCAGCGCATCGAGCCGCTCTCCCCCTTGCGCCCTCAGCCTGCCCATGCTGTTCGGCTCAATTGTCCTGAGCCAATTTCCACCAGCGAAGCCATAGGCCTTGGTCTCGAACGGCTTGTCGAAAATCTCTGTGATGAGCTGGCTGGCCTGGGGCAAGGCGCGCGCGGGTTTTCGCTCCTGGCGTTTCGTGCAGATGGCGGCGTTGCAGAGGCAAGGATCGCGCTTGCGCAACCCGCCAGGACAGGGGCGCATATCCTGCGCTTGTTCGATGAAAAGATTGACCGGATCGATCCGGGGTTCGGCATCGATTGCCTCGTGTTGGAGGCCCATCGTGTTGGCCCGATGCAAATGGGCACGCCTGCGCTTTCAGGTGATCTCGCCGCGCAGGACACTGACCCCGTCGCGCTTGCTGCGCTGGCAGACCGGATCACCGCGCGCCTTGGGGTGGGGGTTGTCCGGGTTGCTCATTCTTACGAAAGCTACCTGCCGGAGCGGGCCGAGCGTTTGAAGCCTTTTGAGGGGGAACTC
The DNA here is from genome assembly GCA_022760335.1 of Hyphomonadaceae bacterium. Classification (GTDB taxonomy): domain Bacteria; phylum Pseudomonadota; class Alphaproteobacteria; order Caulobacterales; family Hyphomonadaceae; genus UBA5336. The sequence continues at coordinate 10,752 of JALEGE010000052.1, read as the reverse complement.
CCAAGGCCTCCATTGCCGGCCCCCGGCACCGGGCCGAGACCGGTTCGGATATTCGCACAGCCAGAGCAGGTGAAGGTGCTGGCAGAAGTGCCCGATGGCCCGCCCCAGCGCTTTGTCTGGCGCAGGGTGACACGCCGGGTTGTGCGTGCGGATGGACCGGAGCGGATCAGTCCGGAATGGTGGCGTCACACGGCCATGCCGGAAACCGTGGCAAGCCCGAGTGGGACAAACCGGACATGGCTCACGCCGAAACTTGATCCACGCGCTGATGCTGATCTGATTGGCAAGATACGCGCTGATCTGGAGGCATCGTGCGAGACCGTGCCAACGCGCAATCTACCTCGCGCGCGCGACTATTACCGGGTCGAGGATGCCGAGGGCAGGCGCTACTGGCTGTTCCGCAAGGGCTTGTATGGCGACGGTCGTGGCGGCGCGCCGGAATGGTTCATCCATGGGCTGTTCGCATGACCGGGTATGCCGAGCTTGCTGTCACGACGAATTTCTCGTTTCTGCGCGGTGCCAGCCATGCCGAAGAGCTTGTGCGTCAGGCCCAGTCGCTTGGCCTCAGCGCGATCGGCGTCGCAGATCGCAACACGCTTGCGGGGGTTGTCCGCGCTCATATCGCGGCAAAGGAAGCAAGCATGCGGCTGCTTGTGGGCGCGCGGCTCGTGCCCAGTGATGGGCCTGAACTGATCTGCTATCCAATGGACCGGGCCGCCTATGGTCGCCTGAGCCAGCTTCTCACCCTTGGCAAAAGGCGCGCGGAGAAGGGCGAATGCCTGATCACGCTTGAGGATATCATTGCCCATGGTGTGGGGCAGGTCTTCATCGCCATCCCGCCCGTGCAGCTAGATGCAGCTTTCTGCGACACCCTGGAAGGGTTGGCGCAGGAATGGCCTGGGCGCCTCTACCTCGCGGCGCGCTTTTCCTATGATGGACGCAACCGGGAACGGATCGCGCGATTGGCCGATCTTGGCGCAAAGGCCGGCGCGCCGATCATCGCGATCAATGATGTGCTCTACCACGCGCCTGAGCGTCGCCCGCTTCAAGATGTGCTGACCTGCATCCGTGAGCACTGCACGATCAGTGAAGCTGGGTTCACTTTGCAGGCCAATGCAGAGCGCCATCTGAAGCCGCCGGCTGAAATGGCGCGGCTGTTCAAGGGCTTTGAACCTGCCCTGGCGCGCACCTGCGAGATCGCGGATCGCTGCACATTCTCGCTCGATGAACTGTCCTATGACTATCCCGATGAGCCTGTCCCGCCCGGAAAAACCCCGCAACAGCATCTGGAAACCCTCACCTGGGCGGGCGCGGACTGGCGCTATCCTGAGGGCGTGCCAGGCAAGGTCGCCGCTGCCCTGAAGAAAGAGCTGAGCCTGGTCGCGGAACTGGACTATGCGCCATATTTCCTCACCGTGCATGACATTGTGCGCTGGGCGCGCGCGCAGGGTATTCTGTGCCAGGGGCGCGGGTCTGCCGCCAATTCGGCGGTGTGCTACTGCCTTGGCGTCACCAGCGTGGACCCGACAATCACCAGCCTCCTGTTCGAACGCTTCCTGTCAAAGGAGCGCAAGGAACCGCCCGATATCGATGTCGATTTCGAGCATGAACGCCGCGAGGAAGTCATCCAGTATGTCTATGAGCGCTATGGCCGTGAGCGTGCCGCCCTGACGGCCACGGTGATTTCATACCGCCCGCGATCGGCGGTGCGCGAGGTCTGCAAGGCTCTGGGCCTGTCAGAGGATGTCTCGTCTGCGCTGGCGGGCACGGTCTGGGGCAGTTTCGGGTCTCACATCAAGGGCGACCATATCCGCCAGGCCGGGCTGGACCCGGACAATCCCATGATCCGGCGCGCCATCACATTGACCCGCCAGCTGATCGGGTTTCCCCGTCACCTGTCACAACATGTTGGCGGGTTTGTCCTCACGCGCGGCCTCCTCACTGAAACCGTGCCGATCGGCAACGCGGCGATGGAGGACCGCACCTTCATTGAATGGGACAAGGATGACATAGCCGCGCTGAATATCATGAAGGTCGATGTGCTGGGGCTTGGGATGCTGACCTGCATCCGCAAGGCGTTCGACCTTCTGCGCCTGCACAAGAATGTCGATCACAGCCTCGCCAGCATCCCGCAAGGCGATACCGCGACCTATGGCATGATCTGCCGGGCAGAAACGCTCGGCGTGTTCCAGATTGAAAGCCGCGCGCAGATGAGCATGCTGCCGCGCCTGCGCCCGCGCACCTTCTATGACCTGGTGATCGAAGTCGCCATTGTGCGGCCCGGCCCGATCCAGGGCGATATGGTTCACCCCTATCTGCGCCGTCGAAAAGGGCTGGAGCAGGTCCGCTATCCCAGCCCTGCGCCGGAATTTGGACCGCCAGACGAATTGAAGAACATATTGGGCCGGACGTTGGGCGTGCCACTGTTCCAGGAACAGGCGATGCAGATCGCCATGGACGCGGCGAAGTTCTCCGCCGATGAAGCAAATGGCCTGCGCCGCGCCATGGCGACATTTCGCAAGGTTGGCACGATCGAGAATTATCAGGACCTGATGGTCGAGCGGATGGTCGCGCGCGGCTATGAGCGTGAGTTCGCCCAGCGCTGTTTCGACCAGGTGAAGGGGTTTGGCGAGTATGGGTTTCCCGAAAGCCACGCCGCCAGTTTTGCCCTGCTGGTCTATGTCTCCTCCTGGCTGAAATGCCACCACCCGGATGTGTTCTGCGCCGCATTGCTCAACAGCCAGCCCATGGGCTTCTACGCCCCGGCACAGATCGTCCGGGATGCGCGGGAGAATGGCGTTGAGGTCCGCGCCGTCGATGTGAACCTGTCAGACTGGGACAATACGCTTGAGCCGGCAGAGGGTGAATACCGCGCAGTACGGCTGGGCCTGCGCCAGGTCGATGGCCTTGGCGAGGAAGAGATGGAAATGATGCTGGAAGCGCGCGGGGGCGGGTATGACCAGCCGGAAGACATCCGCCGGCGATCGGGCATCACGCGCCGGGCGCTGGAACATCTGGCAGCGGCAGATGCGTTCGGTTCAATGGGGCTCGACAGACGCGGGGCGCTCTGGGCCGTGCGGGGCGAGGCCAGCGGGGCCAGCCTGCCCCTGTTTGCGGCTGCCGATACCGCTGAGCAGGGCATGGACCGCCAGACTGTGCTGCCGATCATGCCGCGCTCCGAGCATGTCATCCAGGATTACCAGACCACGCGCCTGTCGCTGAAGGACCATCCCATGCACTTCCTGCGCGCGCGCTATGAAAGGCTTGGCCTGCAATCTACCCATGCGGCGTGCGCCCGCCCGAATGGCGCGCGGGTGCAGGTCGGGGGCATCGTACTCGTGCGCCAGCGGCCCGGCTCTGCAGGCGGTGTCTGCTTCATCACCATGGAGGACGAGACCGGCATCGCGAACCTGGTGGTCTGGCAGAAAGTGCTCGAGCGCTTCCGATCCATCGTCATGGGCGCGCGTATTCTGATCGTGAAAGGCCGCGTGCAGACCGCCGACAATGTCACCCACATCGTCGCCCAAGAGCTTATCGACCGCACCTGCGACCTGGAATTGCTGTCAGAAGACGCGCAAAACGACCCGCTAAAAAACGCCCTCGACCGCGCCGACGAAGTCCTGCGCCCAATACCAGAACGCAAAGGTCCGCCATCACGAAGCGCTGGCCGCCATCCACGCGATGTGCGCGTCATCCCGGCAGGGAGGAACTTTCATTGATGATTTTTGAAGTGAGGGAATATCGATATGACGACTGACACTCGAATGGTCGACCCTGCCCTTTCTTAAGCCTCTAGAAAGTGCCTAACTCATGCCAACAAGTCGCCGAAAAAAAGCCTGTCGATATTTTCTTGTTGGCGTCAGCGTTGGAGCAACCTGTTACCATTTAATGGTGCCACATGCGGGTGGGGCACAACCATTCTAACGTTGATTGTGTTTCCACCGCTCAACAAGCTTTGTTGAGGTACAAGGGGAAGGATACCGGCGCCCCCTTGACTGATTGATCTGGTCTTCTAAGTGCGGCAGACCTAAGATCATTCATGAATATGATTGTAGTGCTTAGACAACAGCTGATGATCTCGGTTTATCAAGGTCATCTTGAGAAGAAGAATCGCTCCCGGCTGACCACCTCATCATTCCGCGTCAGCTCTGCAGCATACCAACCCGGTCGCTCAATAAGGAGCTCGAAATAAGTGTGCTCGCTGTCACCCACCGCAGCATCGACCAACATTTGTCCCCTCGGCTCATGATCGCGATAAACTCGCACCCTTAACCCAACCTCATCTTCTGGCCAGACATCGATGCTAACCCGTTCTTTGGCTCGTGGATTAGTTGACGAAACCGACATGATCGCATCCACATCCTTCCCCAAAGCCATAGCCTCATATCTATGAGAGAGGCCTAATGCATTTCTGACAACATCCATGGCTTTACGACTACCAGTTATGTCCATGTGATTGCCGTTGGCCTTCACATTGAAAGCGGTTGGAAGGAACGCACTAAATATCGGAACTGTACCGTCGCCGAACCTCACAGTTTCAACCAGGTCCAGGGTATTGCCATGATAACTTAACGAGCAGACGGTTGGTACGTTTGCATTCCCCACACAGAAATACTGGCAGTGCTCCGGCCTCCTTCCGGCGAGCAGGATCGGCCAGTGGGCTGTGCGCTCATCAGTAATCGCGTCGGTTAGCACCTTAATGAAGTCTACATTCTGATTGCGCACAAATTGGTCACCCGCCCATGATTGGACAAATGGCAGCGAAGCTGGCGGTATCAACCCCACAACACTCTCTAGTATCCCCAAGTCAACCGCGGCTTTGACGGTGCTGGCATTCATTCCCTGCGCACCGCACCATCCGATAGTGATTGCAGCTGCTTGAGGTGCGCCAAAATGAGGCGTAGCGACGAAAATACAGGCTTTGATCCGACCCAACCAACCATCAAGTTCGTCACCAGATTCGATCAGCGTCCTGAGGACAAGCCCACCCATACTATGGGCTAAGAAATACACATCGGATGAAGACTGATCGTACTGTCTGAGTATTGCCAAGAGCTTAGACCGGAACATCGACGACACATTCTGAATTGCTGGACGCCAGTCATAACCCAAATTATGCACTGTCAGTTGATCACCCTGCGCGCTTTCGAACCTATTGAGGTTTCTCATCAACCTAGCATATGCACTCTGGCAGTAAGCATCGGCGACAGGCCCGCCTACAGCTGATACCTTGCTAAGGCGCTCCAGGAAGCGAGACTGGATTATCAGATCACCCGGACTGGGAGGCCAAACCCTTGCATCGGCACCATTAAGTTCTGTCCCAAGAATGCCGGGCACAAAAAATAAAATTTTCCTTGACACTGCATCCCCCGCGATGTTTGTCCGGCCGCTAACTTCAACCCTAACCTGCTTACTGGCAAGCACTTATCATGGAACTGGAAAAAGCACAGGATGTGGCGGCACTCCTGAAAGAAAAGTTCTTGCCAAAGGGTCACATAGAGCGCTTTGAACGTGTCTCTGAAGTATACGACAAGATGCAGATTGACCCGGACAAAGAGAGGTTTGGGTCCTTTAGCGTCGGGGTCAGCGTTGCGTCAGGCAGCAATCCTGGAAAAAACACCCCTTCGCATAAGTTGATGATATATGTCCACAAACCCAAGGGGCACCCGAATCTTAATAAATTCAAGAGCTTGTTGAGCCCGTATTTGGGAGGTCTCACTGTTGATGATTTTCAGATACTCAGCGCCGAGCCTTATGAAGGATTTGAGTTTGAGAAACCAAACAAAGACCACAGAACTCATCTTCAAAATACGTGTTTCACGCTCAGCCCAGGTGTAGCCATTTCAGTGTCCGGCTCTTCGAATGGAGCAATTGGCTTTTTCACAAAGACCGATGCTGGATACAAAGCGATCACCGCAGCCCACGTCGCTACCAAAGACGGACTCCTTGGTCCACCAACAGATGTTTACCAGCCCACAACCAACGGGCGAGTAATTGGTTCCACTAATCCGCTACCAAACACGATTACCGATTGGCACGCAGCCAATGACGCAATGTCATTCTCTGTCGGTGCGAAGGAGGCTGTTGACCCTTCACTTCTTGCTGGCCTGCAAGATAGGCTAAACCCCCCACGAAATGACCGCAACGACTACTCCAAGGAATTGCGAAAACTGGGACCAGGAAATGGCTACCAGCATGGCGAGGTAATGGTGCCAGACGCAAGGGCAGTTCTGCACTCAAGAAGAGACCCCTCATTGTCTTGGGTTGTTGACGGCGTCACTCTGGTCCGTGGTGAATACAACACCGCCTTCGCTGCCTTCCAAGACAGTGGGGCTGTAGTTTTCGACGAATCACATTATCTATATGGAATCGTTTTGGGTGGAAATCGAATCCGAAGGAACACAGCCCCTGATTCGGTTGTGTTGCCGGTGCACCAGATACAAGAAGACTTGTCTCTGGATATTGTATGGTAGCGCAACAGGGGGTACGCTGTCAAGATGTTGGACGACGATCAGAAAGCCGTTAGACTTCGTGCTGCTCAGCACTTTTCACGACTGGGTGACCTTGTTGTTGTGTACATCGACCCGGAGCGCCCAAACGTCCTCAGAGTAGTTTTTGAATCAGAAACGCATCTTGGTGAGACGGAGTTCTTCGAGGACTTCAAAGTCGAATATGACCATTATGAACGCTTTCAAGCTCTATAGCTGATCCTCTTCGAACGTTTCTATGCGGTTCAGAAGTTTTTGGTTCAAGATAGCCTGAACTCATTAGTTTCGAGACGCTAATTCTCCCACAGTGTATAGTCTGGGATGTGTCAAATGCGTTGGGAGGGGGTCTCCTACGTGCACGTTGCGGGCGTGAGGCCGCCCAACGATAGGTGTGGCCAGCGATGATCGTTGATATTATCAAAGCAAACTTAACCGACAGCCATCAGTGAATTGTGGTGACCAGAGCCCTTGGCCTCTCAGGGTTTAGTCCCCATCCAAGAGTAGATGCTTCTGTTGGCAATGACTTGGCAACCAGGTTCAGGCCGATAAATTCTGTAATCTTCCGATAGTTGCCACTATGTACCCAAATGTCCTTTAATATCAATTTCCTATAGTTTTGGTGGACCATGCCAAGGTCGGTGCGTAACTATCGAACGATCGCTTTAAAGTTTGCTTGTGCCACTCATGCTAACGATGCAGTCGTCAGGAAAGGGTCACACTCGATCGTTGTGAGCCCTGACCCCTAGTGTCTGTTCATACGCCTACAAGAGACCCCATCCGGTAAATACTCTCTGACTGCTTATGGCGAAAGCGCAAAATTTACGGACACCTTGTCCTTCCAGTTGGAATGCCCCACTAAAGTATCGTGGACTTGTTCTGGTCGAACAGGCTGTATCAAAATTAATGCTGGCTACTACTGTAGGCTGGGGCTTCAAGCGCCAGCATTGCTGATCAACTGCGCCTTGACGCTGGGCGATATCCCGAAATCTATCTTACCCAGATGTTCTGCAAGCACTTCCACCTTCGGCGCTTTACCGTATTTGTGACTTGCTGATGAAATCGTGTGCCCGGTCAGGAAGTACTCCACCCCTTCTGGCACCATCGCGTTGCGCAGGGCCGTCTTGAAGCCATGGCGAAAACTGTGCGCAACGAGGAGAGGATCGTTCAAGCCTATTGCCCGACGGTATCGCCCAAACCGCTTTGAGTAGGCTCCGCTGATATCTTTCGACTGGGTGATCTCCCTGAACAGGCGAGCTGCCGGATCAGATTTTTGCCGTGCGTGAACAAAATCGAGAAATCCGAAGGCCACTAGGTCAGGATGAATTGGCACTTTGCGCTCTGACTGAGCGGTTTTCAGTTTGATCTTTTTATGTAGGAGCTGGAAGTACGGCACCGGTCCATCAAGCACCACATCCTCTGCAGCAAGTTGCACGGGTTCTGCCATGCGCATGCCTGAATACAGCAGGACCAGAGGCATCCAATAGATGTCGTCCGTTATCAGTATCTCACCTTTCACCGTGCGCCTGTGCTTGCTGAGCGCGCCGGTGAAAAGTGGGGAGGAAAGAAGTGTGTCGAGCTCGTGGGGCTCAAAACCGCGCCGCTCTTCGGATTTCGCTTTTTTCTGCTTCTTGATACTCAGTCCCTGACCGGGGACTTTGTCGATCACGCCTGACTTACCCATCCAGAGCAAAAACGACTTGATCGTATCGAACTTCTTTTTCGCCGTAACCGGGCTGACCCGGTTTTCGATCTCGGCGCATTCGAGTTCAGAGAAGGGTGTTCCTGCTTTCGTTCCCTTCGGCAGGTTTTCCATCTTGCTTTTAAACGTGAGGACATGCTGCGGGGTAATCTGCTGAACATCGAGTTCCGGACCGAGCATTTCAACAAACCAGGCAAATGGCAGTTCTTTTTCGTCAGCCGTTTTCCAGTCCCAATTCGGACCGACATCTTTTTTGTAGGCCTAAAGCTGGAACAGCACCGAATGTTCAGGGTCCGCAGCTGTTGGTTTGGTGATGCTTTCAACAACAGGCTTATGTTCGGTTGCACCTAGGTGCACACCGATAGACCTGAGGTCTTCGTCAGAGGTTTCATATGGCGCCAGAACCGACCGGCGCGTATGAGCTGCGTAGCGCAACATTTCTTTGCGGACACGGGCCGCACCTTCAAGCAGTTTCTGTTTGTCTGACGCTGGATAGTCTTCGTACGAACCGCCCCCGGATTCTATCATTGTCCGGGCATCTTTTTCGATGCTCCGATCATACGTGCCCGACAACAGCATCTTATTGAACAGCTCGTCGCTCATTGCGTCTGAGTCGGCCCAATCATAGTGAACGTTTGCCGGCACGGTTTTTTCAACAAGGTGATTTGAAACAAGCTGTTGGCAAAATTTACGGATGAGTGTGGTCGGGTCGGTGATCGTCGTGTCCATGGTCCGAAGCCTATGGCAGAGCCGATCAAACGCATACGCACTTCGCCTCACAAGCGGCTCGGCGATTTGTGCGCTGCACGTATTGAGCGATTTTCGAATGTCGCGCCGGCCAAACAGGTCATGCAAGTCTGCAGGCACGGGTAGACGGATGTAGTACACGGCCCCACGACGTGTGAGATAGGATAGTCGCCGCCCACTCATTCGGTGTGACTTTCCAGGTGATTGTCACACCCAATTGTCACACCGTCCGCGACGGAGAGATTTGAAGAATATAATCCTTTGTTTCTGTTGAGAAAACAAAGAATGTGGCGGAGAGACAGGGAGAAGAAGACCAAATTGGAACACTCCGATAGGCGTTGAATGTATTGATTAATTTAGACTTTTATCCGGATTGGTCAAAGAGAATTGGAACAGTGGATTGGAACAGTAATTGCCGCAAAAAAGTAGCGAATTCAGACCAGTTCAACGGTGGAAGATGTTCGGGTCCGGGCACGGGTTAGAGGTACTGCGTCACCTGGGTTCCCCACCAGTCCAACATCCTGACGCGTTCGTCCCAATAGAGTGCCCGATTATAGATGCTGCGCACGGACTTCGTATCCACATGCGCAAGTTCGGCTTCGATCGCATCCGGGTTCCATAACCCGCTTTCATTCAAGAAGGTGGATGCGCTCGCGCGAAACCCGTGCGGTGTCATCTCCTGGCTTGAGAAATCCAGACGGCGCAAGGCCTGGTTCATTGTGTTCTCGCTGATGGGCCGTCCTGGCGAGAGGGAGGATGGCAACACTAGCCCCGTCGTCTGGTTTCGCTCCCTCAATCCCTTCAGGACCTGCACGGCCTTCGTGGAGAGTGGCTTTTGGTGAGGACGCCGTTTCTTCGTGCGCTCAGCGGGGATTTTCCAGATCGCACGATCAAGATCGAACTCGCCCCATGTCGCCAAGCGCAGCTCACCAGGGCGTGGAAAGAGCAGAGCCATCAGCTTCAGTGCCTCTCGCGTATCGAATGTGCTTTCATAGCTCCAGATGGCGCGGATAAGCTGACCGAAGCGCTTTGCATCGGTAATCGCCGGCGTGTGCCGTACTTTAGGCGAGATCAGCGCGCCTCGCAGGACCATGGTTGGGTCAGTCTCTGCACGCAAAGTTGCCACTGCATAACGGAAAACCTCGCCTATGGTCGTCCGCAGGCGCTTGGCAGTCTCATAAGTGCCGCGTGCCTCCACACTGCGCAGGACGGGGAGAATATCGGCGGGCTTGATATCCGTGACTGGCATGTGGCCAAGCTCCGCCCGTGCAAAGCCGAGCAGCCAGGTTTTCTTTTCAAGCGTCGTTGCCGCGATACCCTCAGCTTCTCGTTTGCGGAGAAACTCGTCTGCGATGGTGTTGAAGGCGACAGGATGGCTCGTCCTGCGCATCTCCGACACATTCGGATCAATGCCCCGCCGCAAGAGACGTTTTGCTCGTATGCCCTGCTCACGCGCTTCTTCGAGTGTTACGATGGGGTAGGGTCCGAAGGACAGGGTCTTCTGGCGCCCCGCGTAGCGATAAGCCATGCGCCAGAGTTTCGAGCCCTTGGGCGTCACAAAGATGTATAGGCCGCGCCCGTCCGCACGCTTATAGGGCTTTGTCTGGGGTTCCAGGCTTTCGATTTCGTCGGTGGTGAGGGGCATGCCCTGTCATAAGGTCAATCGGACCAGGCAGCCAATTCAGTGGGGGAAACGAATTATTTCCAGAAAAATTCAATAGAAACAAATCACTGGTGCCCAGAAGAGGACTCGAACCTCCACGCCTTGCGGCACACGGACCTGAACCGTGCGCGTCTACCAATTCCGCCATCTGGGCA
>JALEGE010000051.1 GCA_022760335.1 Hyphomonadaceae bacterium | reverse complement strand
CACTTTGCGCCGCTCTATTTGCGCGCGCCGGGCCCCGAACTTGTGGAGGCACCCAATGAATCAGCCTGAGACTGAGGCGCTCGAGAACGCACCGGAGACAATCCGCAAGGCGGTCCAACAGCTCTCCTTTGCTTATTCACGCTCTGAACAGACGCTGACCACGACGCAGGCTGAAGCCATGGCCGATGCCATGCGCCGGGCTGAGGCGGTACTGTTTGCCGCCGGCCAGCCGCTGTCGGCTGAGCAGGTCGCCGAGACCTTACCGCATGGTGTGGAAGCTGCCGATGTCTTGATGTCGCTGCAGTCGCAATACCGCAATCGCGGCGTGCAACTGGTCGAGGTCGCCGGCAAGTGGCGTTTCCAATCTGCAGCGGATCTGGAGTTCCTTTTTGTGGAGGAACGTCAGGAGCAGAAGAAACTCACTCAGGCATCTTTGGAGACTCTCGCCATCATCGCCTATGGCCAGCCCGTGACGCGGGCCGAGATTGAAGCTGTACGCGGTGTGGCCGTCTCCAAGGGCACAGTGGACACGCTGATGGAAACCGGCTGGATCCGCATCAAGGGCCGGCGCAAGACACCGGGGCGCCCAGTGACCTATGGCACAACCGATGCTTTTCTGGAGCATTTCGGGCTCGAAAGCCTGTCGGTTCTGCCTGGGAAAGCCGATCTTGAGGCTGAAGGCCTGCTCGGCGATGTCATTCCCGATGATTTCCAGATGCCAGGTGAAGAGGGTCTGGAAGGCGATGACGCCGTGGTCGAGTTTGAGGATGAAACCGGCCATCAAGATGACGAGACCGGTTTCGTGACGGATTTTCTCGCAACAGGAACTGCGGCGGAATAGCCTTTCTCCCTTGGCAGGAAGATCCAGCCGATACATTTACCGCACAAGGCATCATGCGTATGCTCTGGCTTTATAGATAGGAGGCCCCCATGGGCTCGATTGGACCCTGGCAAGTCTTGTTGGTCGTTGTCGTCGCGCTGCTCGTGTTTGGCGGGCGCGGACGTATTTCTTCCATCATGGGCGATATGGCTCGTGGTATCCGCAGCTTTCGCAGCGGACTGAAGGAAGAAGATGATCCCAAATCTGTTTCCTCAGATGAGGAGATGGTGAATGTGACACCAAAAAAGGATGAGGCGAAGTCCTCTTCCTGATGACGATCTTTCGGAAGGGCGCGTGATGCTGCCCCAGTTCGGTTTTGCTGAATTCCTGCTTCTGGCCGCGGCGGCACTGATCGTCGTCGGTCCCAAGGATTTGCCGATGATGATGCGTCGGCTGGGCCAGTTCGTGGCCAAGGGGCGGGCTATGGCGCGCGAGTTTCAGAGCGCCTTTGACGATATCGCCAAGCAGGCCGAACTCGATGAATTGCGCCAGGAAATCGCAGAGCTGAAGCGCAACAATGCCCTGACCGACGCCCAAGACAGCCTGAAAGCAGTTGAGGCCGATATCAACGCAGCCGTGATGCGGGGCGATGCGCCTGCTGAAGACAAGGCGGCCGAGGCGCCAGAGCGGAAAGCCGCCACTGACATGGATGCCGATGGAGAACGCTCATGAGCGACACACCGGCCAGTTCGCACCCCGATCCGGATATTGAGGATGAGGTCGACGCCAGTAGCGCACCGCTTCTGGAGCATCTCAAGGAACTTCGTCTGCGCCTGATCTGGGCCCTGGTGGCGCTTGGTGTGGCGACCCTGATTTGTTTTGGCTTTGCCGAGCAGATCTACAATTTCCTCCTGCGTCCTTTTGCGGAGGTCGCGCGCACGGCACGTGATGGCGCGCAACTGGAGCTGATCTATACAGGTCCGCTGGAGTTTTTCTTCGCCAAGCTCAAGCTCTCGATGTTTGCGGGATTGTTCCTGGCTTTTCCAATTATCGCCTATCAACTCTACGCCTTTGTCGCGCCGGGGCTTTACAAGAATGAGCGTGGAGCGTTTTTGCCTTTTCTGGTCGCGGCGCCGGTGCTGTTCACCGCTGGAGCGGCCTTTGTCTATGTCATCATGATGCCGCTGGTGGCGCGGTTTGCCCTGGCACAGGAGCAGATCGATTCCAGTATTGCGGCGATCACCCTGTTGCCGCGCGTGTCTGAGTATCTCTCCTTGGTGATGGCCTTGATGTTGGCCTTCGGGATTTCCTTTCAGCTGCCAGTGGTCCTCAGCCTTCTGGGAAAGGTCGGCATCATCAGCGCGTCGAGTTTGAAGAAGGGGCGCAAATATGCCCTGGTTGCCATTCTTGCCTTTGCCGCCATTTTTACGCCGCCTGATGTGATCTCGCAGATCATGCTGACGGTGCCGGTGATGGTCCTTTATGAGGCCAGCATCTGGTGTGTTGTGTTGATCGAGCGCAAGCGTGAGGAAGACGAGGCCGAAACGGCCGAAGCTTAAGGTTCATTCAGACTCAGTAAATCGGTGATGCCTAACCTGCTCGTAAGGCGCGCTTTGGCGTTGAGCAGGAGGGGAGCAACAGATGTGGATTGTGCTTGCGAGCCCCTTTCTGATTGCCAGCGATAGTGGCCCGCTCGGTGAGGCACTTGAGGCGACTGATGCGCCGAACACATTACGTGCTGCCTTCACGGTGGAATTGCGCGCAGATGAGGATGTGCGCATCTATCATT
>JALEGE010000050.1 GCA_022760335.1 Hyphomonadaceae bacterium | reverse complement strand
GCTGTGAAGCCAGCATTGCGAATCGCCTCATCTTTTCCGGTAGTATCCATGACAAGATGATCTCGCAGATCGAGGCGTGCGAGGTGTTTCTCGCCGACATTACAATTCACAATGCCAATGTGTTCTGGGAACTGGGCCTGCGCCATGTGCTCAAGCCCAACCGCTATGTGATTGTTGGTGCACAAGGCCAGGATAGCCCGTTCAATATCGGCAATCTCAATCGGGTGGACTATGATTATGCCACACCGGAGGAGCGCGCCGCCTCTGCCGAGAAAATACAGAAATTCATTGAGGATGCGGTCAATGAACCCAATTCGACGAAAACCTCTCCGGTCTATGTTGCATTCCCGGATCTGAAGGTCGTTCGCGCGCCAGCAAAGCCGTTTCCCACCTATAAGGCCGCCCAATTTGATATCGCTGGTGCGGATGGGTCGCAGATCGGGTACTCACTCGGCGATATCACCAATATTCCGGACGCTGCCCACCCCGAGCATTTCGATGCGATCGTCGTTTCCGAAAACAATCTGATGAAACCGCCAGTGATATATGAACGCTCCCTGGCCGCGCGGGTTCACGGGTTCGGGGCGAAGCGCAAAGGCAATCGGATGATTGAGGAGATCCGCAAGGATCTGAAACGCCAGGCCGGCGAGGGTGGGGATCACCAGTATGGCGATGCGTTCATCACCACATCGGGGGAGTGGAGGCGGTTACGTGGCGTGCAGAAAGTTGTCCATGTTGCTGCCGTGTCGGCAAGACCTGACGGGTTTGAAGGCACACCAGAGCGCAGCAAACGGGCCACACGCGGCGCGCTGAACAAGATCGATATGCACAACAAGACGAAAAGGTCTCCCAAACTGCGCTCGGCAATTTTTCCGATTTTCGGGGCAGGTCAGGGCGGTGCGACTGTAGAGCAGGTGATGCCCCACATTGTCGAAGCAGTTGTTGAGCATATGACAGGGCCGCGCCATAGCCAGGATCTAAAGCGCGTTTCGCTAATGTGTTTCGATGATCGAACACTGGAAGCCTTTGATTTGGCAGTCCGTAGATTCGAGGTCATTGAATATTCTGATTCCGACATCGCCAACACGGCCAATCTGATCGAGGAGAACAAGAAACCCTCAGATTGACGTACCTAGGGTCAGGGGCGTTCTCTCGCGGCAACAAGAGTAGGAGAGCCCCATGGAAACGCTTAAGGATTTCACGCAGATCAAGCTGGAAAAGGATGGCCCGCTCGCCATTCTGACACTTCATCGCCCCGACAAGATGAATGCCTTCACTGGCAAGATGATGCACGAAATGATCGAGGCGTTCGACATCACCGATGCGAATGACGAGATTCGCGCTGTAATCGTGACCGGGCATGGCGAGCGCGCCTTCTGTGCCGGGGCCGACTTGTCCGAAGGGGCCAAGACCTTCGATTATGACGCCCGCGCGGCCAGTGGCGAGGCGGGCCGCACCAGCGAGGAGGATATCCGCCGCGATGGCGGCGGGCGCGTCACTCTGCGCATCTTCGATAGCCTGAAGCCGGTCATTGGTGCGATCAACGGAGCCGCTGTCGGTATCGGCGTTACAATGCAGTTGCCTATGGATATACGGATTGCTGCGGATACGGCGCGTTTCGGCTTTGTCTTCAATCGGCGCGGCATCAATCCTGAGGCCGCCTCCAGCTGGTTCCTGCCGCGCCTGGTGGGCATCTCGAAGGCCCTCGAATGGTGTTATTCGGGCCGCGTTTTTCCTGCGCAGGAAGCGTTGGAAGGCGGGCTTGTTCGCTCACTCCATCCCCAGGGCGAACTTCTGGATGCCGCGCGCGAGATCGGCTTGGAAATCGCCGAGAACACCGCGGCGGTCTCCACCACGCTGACCCGGCACATGATGTGGCGCATGTTGGGCGCGGCCCATCCGATGGAAGCCCATATCGTCGACAGTGCCGCGATCTATCAGCGAGGGCGTAGTGAGGATGCCAAAGAGGGTGTGATGAGCTTCCTGGAAAAGCGCAAACCAACCTATCCGGTAAAGGTCTCCAATGGCTTGCCAGACTTTTGGCCCTGGTGGGAGGATCCGGAGTTTCGCTGGATTGGATGATGGCATTCACAGCGCAGGCAGGCGCGCGCCTGCAATTGCCTGTGGATGAGATTATTTTTATCGTTTATTGATAAATTTGCAAATCCACGCTAGAGGCCGTCTGGAACGGGTCTGGCGTGGCTTCCACGCGCCTTGTCTGCCGTGCACACCGTGCTCGGAAAGCTTGATCGGAGATGTCGGCAGCATGCTGTCTGTGCTTTTCAATCCAAATGGCCGGTTGGCTCCGCGCGCTTTCTGGCGCGCACTGATCCTGCTGCTGGCGGCCATGATCATTGTGAATGTTGCTTCGGCTTATGCTGGCCTACTCGGGGCTGTTCTGGGATTGCTGACGCTTGCGGCGCCGTATGCCTATCTTTGTGTCTTCGGCAAGCGCCTGCACGATAGTGGGCATTCGGCCTGTTGGTTCCTCTTGTTTCTGTTGGCCTATGTCATCCTCAACGGATTGCTTCAGACCGTACTCATGCCAGTTTTGACGCCGACGGCTGCAAGTCTGCAGGCAGAAATGCAGCTGTTGATGGAGCAGGGGCAGTTGGCAGAAGCCTTTTCCTATGCGCCCGCCATTCAACGCGAGGGTCTCTTGACCGTGATCATCACCTTGCTTGCGCTGAATGGCGGCCTTGGCCTGATCGCTGCGCGTTTGCCGTCAGAGCCTGTCCCTAACACCTACGGCCCGCCAACCCGGCCATCCTCCTCCCCACCGTCCCAATAAGCCTTTCTGGAAAGCGTCTCATGAGCGACATCACCTCTCAGGAAATTGACCCGAAGCGTCCATGGATCGTTGATCCTGAGGATGCCCCAGCAGGCATGAACTGGATGCAAACGCTCACCAATCCGTTTGGTGAGACGTCGCGGGTGCACTTCACAAGAGCCTGGACCGGCCTGTTCTTCACACGTTTCATCTATGCGATCGGAACTGCCATTCTCATTGCGATTTTCGGCGCGGCCGGAGCGGAAAATCCCAATGCCTTTGTTCCACCCCAGGGAACCTGGCATCTGCTGGTTCTGGTCACGGCGCTGGCCTCGCTTGTGATGCACATACGTCGATTGACCAATGCCCGCCGCAGCCCGCTCTGGGCCATTCTGGTGATTCTTCCGGTGACGCTCGGGGCGGTTGGTTTCTTTTTGGGAATGGGACAGGCGGCAAAGCAATATGACACTGCGGTCAAGGTTGAGGAGATGCGCCGAGATGGCATGCGGGATATGCAGATCGCGCGCGAACTGGGCCTTTTGAAGGCGCCAGATGCGTCGGAGGAAAGTGCCGATGCGGGTACCGATGAAGGCGAAACAGAAGGTCAGGATGGCGAGGCCCCTGCTGAAGAGGCCGGGCAAACCGAATCCGGTGAAGGGCACGGCAATGGTCACCATGGACATGTCAATCCGCGCGATTTCCTGCCGCAGATCGACATCACCGAGATTAGTCAGCGCGAGCATGCGCTGAAAGGTGGGCTTGGCGCTGCGCAGATGTTCTGGGGCGCACCTGCCTTCTTTGTCATGCTATGGACCCTGCTCTGGGTAGGGCGTTTGCCAAATGGCGGCGGCACAATCCGCGAGCGTCTGGCAAGTGAGCCCACTGAGTATGAGGAAGACGTGGTTACCGGTCACTGACCTGTGACGTCCATTGCGGGGCCGGTATCGTTTTCGTACGGCTCGCAAAGGCTTTCTCGAAGGTGGTGCGCAAGGCTGTGTCCGCCTCTGGTAAGCCGACTGGCAGGCCGAGATCCACGAGGCTCGTCACGCCATAGCGCGGATCTGAAATCCCGCAGGGCGTGATGCCGCCGAAATGTGTGAGGTCAGGTTCGACATTCAGTGAAATGCCGTGGAAGCTGACCCAACGGCGCAGGCGGATGCCTATGGCGGCAATCTTGTCCTCGCGTTCAGCCCCCCCTGGCTGAGTGCGGTCGACCCAGACGCCGACACGGCCTTCACGCGTGAAACCATCGACATTGAACTCCGCCAGCGCGGCGATGATCCAGGCTTCGAGCGATTTCACAAAGGCGCGCACATCGCGCCCGCGTGCGGCGACATCCAGCAGCACATAGGCCACCCTCTGGCCTGGCCCATGATAGGTGTATTGCCCACCGCGCCCGGCATCATATACCGGAAATCGGCTTGGCTCGCGCAGGTCTTCAATCCTGGCACTGGTGCCGGCCGTGTAGAGCGGGGGATGCTCCAGCAGCCAGATGCATTCGGGGGCCTGCGCCTCGCGGATTGCCCGAACGCGCGCTTCCATCCAGGCCAAGGCCTCAAGATAGGGTACAGGCGCATCTGAGACGGCCCAGTCGACAATTGGCAGTTCAGTCATGATCAGCATGCATATAGAGGCGAATGGGGGCTTCACATAGGGCTCGTGCAGCCCTATACGGCCTGTCTTGGCCTTTCCCGCTGAGGGAATGCCAGATGATAAAGTGCGGTCGTGGCGGAACTGGTAGACGCGCAGCGTTGAGGTCGCTGTGGAGCAATCCGTGGAGGTTCGAGTCCTCTCGACCGCACCAATCACCAGCCAGGCATAGGCAAGGTGTAAGTTCTTGCTGGTGTTTGGTTGAAGAGCTGATTTCGCAGCTCTCGATCAGGCGATCAGGCGATCAGACGTATCGGGCAGCTTTCAAGCCCGTAATTCAACAGCCCGCCGCGCTGGCGTATCCGTTCTCCTGCAGGCTCGATTTGGGAGAAGCGATCCAGAATGCCATTAATCATTGCAGCAGCCTCCGCACGCGCGACGCCGGAGCCCATGCAATGATGAATGCCGTATCCGAAGGTGACATGCTTGCCTGCGTTCGGTCGGTTTAAAATGAAGGCATTCGGGTTCTCGAATACCTCGGGGTCTCTGTTCGCGGACGCGTGAAAGATCGCAACCCAATCGCCAGCCTTTATTTTCGTATCTCCGACAAGTGTGTCTTCGACGCATACGCGGTGGAGCCTCTGCACCGGCCCGTCCCGGCGCAGGCTCTCTTCAATAAACGGGCGCACGAGACTTCGATCGGCGCGCAGTTGATCTAAAAGTCCCTCTTCTGTGATAAGGGTCTCAATGATTTTGCCAAGCAGATATCCTGTGGTTTCGGCGCCAGCCACGACCAGGGTCAGGCAGAACCGGACCACTTCTTCTTTGGTGAGCTTTGCGCCTTCGGACTCTGCCTGGATGAAGGCTGACATGAGATTATCAGTGACTTCGCGCCCTTGCTCAATTGCATCATACTGCGAAGCGACCGCGTCGCTGAAATAGCTCCAGAGATCGATATTGCACTGTTGGCGTTCCTCCAGCGTGAAGTCCGAGGTGACCATGAAGGCGTTCGCCCAGCGGCGGAGCAGAGCATAGTCCTCTCCCGGCAGGCCGATCAGCTTGGTCATCACAAGCGCGGGCAAGTTCGGCGCTAGGTTTTCCATGAAGTCCACGTCACCATTGGCGAACTCGTCGAGTTGCTGATCGACGGTGTTGGCCATCCATGGCGCGATGTCCTCGACCACACGCTTGGGCGTAAAGGCCATCTGCGCGATGGCCCGCAGTTCCGCATGGCGCGGGTCGTCATGGTTCACGAGCATCAGCGTGGGCGCCTCAGACTGCTCCTGCATGATATCGCGGGAGGAGAACACCTTTGCCCGCCGACAAACATCGCGAACATCAGCGTGTTTGAGAACAACCCAGGCAGGGTGGGGCTTGTCCAGGCCGGGCATGGTGCCAGGCGGATAGTCTTCCAGGCCGAACTGGATCGGTTTGTCCCTGAGGGCGTCATAATAAGGATAAGGGTTTGCGATCACTTCAGGCGCATAAAGGTCCTTCGCGTGGAAGTCCTTCGAAATTACATCTGCTTGTTGTGC
>JALEGE010000049.1 GCA_022760335.1 Hyphomonadaceae bacterium | reverse complement strand
CGAACTCAAAGATTATGCCTATGACTTGCTATAGAAAAATCGATTGGCCCTATAACCCTGTCGGTTGTATCCTAAAAACTCGATCAACCAAGAAGCGCGAGCGGAGGAAAAAGAATGGATGGATCAGGCAAGTGCCCAGTGATGCATGGCGGAGCGACGGCCATGACCACCAATGTGATGGATTGGTGGCCCAACGCGCTCAATCTCGATATTCTGCACCAGCACGACAGCAAGACAAATCCACTGGGTCAGGATTTCAGCTATCGCGAAGCTCTGAAAAAGCTCGATATGGAAGCCCTCAAAAAGGACATGTACGCCCTCATGACGGACAGTCAGGAGTGGTGGCCGGCTGACTGGGGCCATTATGGTGGACTGATGATCCGCATGGCCTGGCACGCGGCTGGTTCCTACCGCCTGGCAGATGGTCGCGGCGGCGGCGCTACCGGCAATCAGCGCTTTGCCCCGCTCAATTCCTGGCCGGACAATGTCAGTCTCGACAAGGCCCGCCGCCTGCTCTGGCCGATCAAGAAGAAATACGGGAACGCCGTTTCCTGGGCTGACCTCATGATCCTTGCAGGCAATGTCGCCTATGAGTCCATGGGGCTGAAGATGTTCGGCTTCGGCTTTGGTCGCGAAGATATCTGGCACCCGGAAAAAGACGTCTATTGGGGCGCGGAAAAGGAATGGCTGGCGCCGAGCGAAAATCGCTATGAAAATCTCGACGACCCTTCAACGCTCGAAAACCCGCTCGCTGCTGTGCATATGGGCCTCATCTATGTGAACCCGGAAGGCGTGAACGGCACACCGGACCCGATGAAAACCGCCGCCCAGGTGCGCGAGACCTTCAAGCGCATGGCGATGAATGACGAGGAAACCGCTGCGCTGACGGCCGGTGGCCATACGGTCGGCAAGACCCATGGCAATGGCGATGCCGGCGCGCTCGGCCCGGACCCGGAAGCGGCTGATGTCGACCAGCAGGGCTTTGGCTGGGCCAATCCAAGCATGGGCGGCAAGGCGGCCAATGCCATCACCTCCGGCATTGAAGGCGCCTGGACGACCCATCCGACCCAGTTCGATATGGGCTATTTCAAGCTGCTCTTCGGCTATGAGTGGGAGCTGAAAAAGAGCCCCGCCGGCGCCTGGCAGTGGGAGCCGATCGATATCAAGGAAGAGGACAAGCCGGTCGATGCGACCGACCCGTCCAAGCGCCACAACCCGATCATGACCGATGCGGACATGGCGATGAAGGTGGACCCGACCTACAATGCGATCTGCCAGAAATTCATGGCTGATCCGGAATACTTCAAGGACACGTTCGCGCGCGCCTGGTTCAAGCTGACCCACCGCGACATGGGCCCGAAAGCCCGCTATGTCGGCCCCGATGTGCCCGCCGAAGACCTGATCTGGCAGGACCCGATCCCGGCCGGCCCGACCAATTATGATATTGGCGGGGTCAAGCGGAAGATCGCCGAAAGTGGGCTTTCCATCGGCGAGTTGGTCTCCACCGCCTGGGACAGCGCGCGCACCTATCGCGGCTCGGACATGCGCGGCGGCGCCAATGGCGCCCGCATCCGCCTCGCACCGCAAAAGGATTGGGAAGGCAATGAGCCGGCCCGGCTTGCCAAGGTGCTCGGCGTGCTGGAACCGATCGCGGCCGAAGCCGGCGCAAGCCTCGCTGACGTCATTGTGCTGGCCGGCAGTGTCGGCATCGAGAAGGCGGCCAAGGCGGCTGGTCATGATGTCACCGTGCCCTTCGCACCGGGCCGCGGCGATGCGACCGACGAGATGACGGATGCGGAGTCTTTCGACGTGCTTGAGCCGCTGGCCGATGGCTATCGCAACTGGCTGAAGCAGGACTATGCGGTCAGCCCGGAAGAGCTGATGCTTGATCGTACCCAGCTGATGGGTCTGACAGCGCCGGAAATGGTGGTCCTGGTCGGCGGCATGCGTATGCTGGGCACCAATCATGGCGGCACGAAGTATGGCGTACTCACAGACCGTGAGGGTCAACTCACCAACGACTTCTTCGTGAACCTCACCGATATGGGGAACAACTGGTCGAAAGTTGGCGACGGCACCTACCAGATCGTGGACCGGGCAACCGGCCGGGTGAAATGGACCGCGACCCGGATGGACCTTGTCTTCGGTTCAAACTCCATCCTGCGCGCCTATGCTGAAGTCTATGCCCAGGACGATGCCAGCGATAAATTCATCGAAGATTTCATCGCAGCCTGGGTAAAGGTGATGAACGCAGACAGGTTTGATCTGGTGGCCTAGTTTGCCAGTCTAACTCTAGTTTGGGCGCCCCGGCTTCGGCTGGGGCGTTTTTTATTACCCCCTCGAGCCCTTCACTTCCTGCAGGCTCGTCTTCTTCACTGCGCGGCCAAGATCGACCTTGCCGCGGCCATAGGAAGGCGCGCCCGCCGTCGCACCGGAGACCGCCGAGCCGCCACCGGCGAGCTTGTCTGTCAATGGTGGCACAGCCATGGCTTCCGGATGGGGGCCATTCGGATCAAACAAGGCTGCCAGCTGCTCTGTCATCGCCCCGCCGAGCTGTTCCGCATCCACAATCGTCACAGCGCGCTGATAATAGCGCGTCACATCATGACCGATGCCGATGGCGATGAGCTCCACCGGGCTCTTGGTCTCGATTTCGTTGATGACCTGGCGCAAATGGCGTTCCAGATAATTGCCAACATTCACGCTCAGCGTGGAATCGTCCACCGGCGCCCCATCGGAAATCACCATCAAGATCTTGCGCTGCTCCGGCCGGGCGATCAGCCGGTCATGGGCCCAGAGCAGGGCCTCGCCGTCGATATTTTCCTTCAGCAGCCCCTCGCGCATCATCAGCCCCAGATTGCGGCGCGCCCGGCGCCAGGGCGCATCAGCAGGCTTGTAGATGATGTGGCGCAGATCATTCAGGCGCCCCGGCGCGGCCGGCTTGTTGGCCTTCACCCAGGCCTCGCGCGAAAGCCCACCCTTCCAGGCCTTGGTTGTAAAACCGAGAACTTCAGTTTTCACCGCGCAACGTTCCAGCGTGCGTGCAAGGATATCCGCGCACAGGGCCGCGACCATGATCGGGCGTCCGCGCATGGAGCCGGAATTGTCCAAGAGCAGCGTCACCACCGTATCGCGAAATTCGCTGTCATCTTCCTGCTTGAAGCTCAGCGGCGCGGTTGGTTCAGTCACGACACGGGTCAGGCGCGCAGTATCGAGCACGCCTTCTTCAAGGTCGAAGCTCCAGGACCGGTTCTGTTGCGCCATCAGGCGGCGCTGCAGCTTGTTGGCGAGTTTGGCCACTGCACCCTGCAGACCCTGCAGTTGGTGGTCGAGATAAGCGCGCAGACGCGTCAGCTCCTCGGCATCACAAAGATCTGGAGCCTGCGCCACTTCGTCGAACTGGCGGGTGAAGATCTTGTAGCCGAACTCGCGCGCATCATCCCCATCGCGGAAATTCGGACGCACCGGCTGGGCGCCCTCATCACTGTCATCGGGGCTGTCCTCGGCCAACATCTCATCATCGGCCTCGACCTGGACATTGGTCTCCTCGCCTTCGGTCTCGTCGCCTTCTCCGGCTTCAAGTTGTTCCGTAGTGGCGCCCATTTCCTCTTCGGGCGCGTCGGCATCGCCGACATCATTGGAACTGTCCTCACTTTCCCCATCATCGGCTTCGTCTTCGGACTGCTCTTCAGCTTCGGCTGTCTCTTCACCCGCTGTCAGGTCGCGGATCATCGCGCGCACGGTGCGGGCAAAGGCCGCCTGATCGGAAAGTTGCTCAACCAGTTTTTCGATCGCCCCACCTGCCTTGCTTTCAACTTCTTCACGCCAGAGCGAAGCAATGCCCTCTGCCTCTTTCGGCAGGGGCCGGCCAGTCAGCTTCTCACGCAGGAGAAATTCCAGAGCCGGGGCGAGCGGAGCATCCTGGCGGTCCTCCATCCGCGTGAAGCCTTCACGCTCGCAACGCTCGACAAGTGCCGCATCGAGATTTTCCGCCGTGCCAGCCATGGCCCGCGCGCCAAGGCTCTCGATCCGCGCACGCTCGGCGGCCTCGTAGACAGCACGCGGCAGGTCACCCTGGGGGCGATGACGCGCATGGGCTTCACCATCATGATGGGCGAGCCGGAGTGCCAGACCATCAGCCAATCCGCGCGCACGCGCCGCCAGCTCCGGAGACAAGTCGCGCGGAGGTGGCGGCAGCACGATCCGCTCTTTCGTCGCGCGCGGCCCGTCATTGGAAAAGCTTACCTCGGTGTCGCGCTCTCCACCCATGGCCTTGGCGACGGTGGCGAGCGCCTGCTTGAACAAGTCATAGCTGGTTTCTTCGGGCGATTTGCTCATGAAAAGGACATAGCGCGCGCTTTCACGCGGTGTAAGGGGGCAGCGCAATTGACGCGGCGCGAGCGGCGAAATAGGTCAGCGCGTGACGCCTGACGGGGAGGAAGTGCATGGCAATTGCGCGTCGGCTATTGGCCGAAACCTTGGGCTCTTTGTTTCTGTCGGGCGTCGTGATCGGCTCTGGCATCCTGGCGGTGGATCTGGCAGCGGGAAATGACGCGGTGGCCCTGATTGGCAACACAGCCGCCACCGGGGCGATTCTCTGGGTGCTCGTGGCAACACTTGGCCCTGTCTCGGGGGCGCATTTCAACCCGGCCGTGACGCTCGCCTTCGCCCTGCGGCGGGAAATTTCTCCGGTGATGAGCCTGGCCTATATCGCCATGCAGGTGGCTGGGTGCATCGCCGGGGCCTGGCTCGCCCATGCCATGTTCGAACTGCCCCTCATTCAGATCGCGACGACAGATCGATCCGGCCCAGCGAAGATACTCGCCGAGGGCGTGGCGACCTTCGCGCTGGTCTTCGCGATCTTCGGCGCGATCCGGCATGCGCCAAAAGCCGTGCCTGCTGCCGTCGCGCTCGTTATCACGGCAGGCTATTGGTGGACGGCCTCGACCAGTTTCGCCAACCCCGCCATCACGGTCGCGCGCGCCCTGAGCGACACTTTCGCCGGTGTGCGCCCAGCCGATATTCCGGGATTTTTCCTTGGCCAGTTCCTCGGCGCGGCTTTGGCGACAGGCGTGTGTGCGGTACTTTTTCCTGCAAATAAGACCTGACCTCATGGTGAGCGAAGTCGAACCATGGCAGAAAAGAATGGGTCGCCCTCGTCCCCCGACTTCGCTCGGGATGAGGGCTTAGGCTGGAGCTTATCTTCATGAGCGATTTCCCTGTGATCATCCATCACAACCCGGCCTGCGGCACCTCGCGAAACGTCGTCGCGATTGCGCAGGCCGCTGGCTATACGCCGGAGATTGTCGCGTATCTCGACGCCGGTTGGACACGCCCGCAATTGCTCGCACTCTTTGCTGCTGCAGGCCTCACGCCACGCACGGCCCTGCGCGAAACCAAGTCGCCAGCGGCAGAGCTGGGGCTGCTTGAAGAGGGCGTGACCAGCGAGGCAATCCTTGCAGCGATGCTGGAGCATCCCGTGCTGGTCAACCGGCCAATCGTGGCCACACCGAAAGGCGTGAAACTCTGCCGGCCCAGCGAAATGGTGCTCGAGCTTTTAGACAAACGCCCGACTGAGGCAGTTTATAAGGAAGACGGCGAACTCGTCTGGGCGCCGGAATAAACTCGGTTTGGCATTGGTTGCGGCGAGTTGGGCCTAGCGCAGCTTCCGCCAGACCTGCAGCGGGTCGAAGGCGCCGGTTTCAGCCGCAGCCTTCAGGCGCTCGATCTGCAGGTTCACCGGGCTCTCTGTCGAGCTGGCCGTGCCATAGATGGAGGCATCGATCCGGCAGATCCGGTCATACAGCGCCTCTGACTCCTCCACCAGGCCAAGGAAGCGCGCCGGCAGGCCATTGCCCACCTGGGCCGAGGCATCCAGGGCTGGCGCCTCGCGCACCATGCGATATTTCGGCGCCATGGCTTCTTCCGGTTTCATGTCGCCATCGCGCACGGCTTTTTGCATGACCAGCCAGCTGGCCGCCTGCATCAAACGCGTGGTCAGCTCCATGCTCCAGGAAGCATAGGTGAGGCCAGCCTCGCGCGAGAGTTTCTTGGACTCAGCCCGGCCCGGCCCATCAAGATATCCGGCGGCCTGTTCCACCAGGGCCATGCCCTCGGCAAAGACGCGCTCGAACAGCTGTCCGCCGGTGAAATCCGGCGCACCCGCACCGCCACCTGCATCGATTACCCGTTCGCCCATTCTCGCGTCCTTGTCCGAATCCATGAGACCGCCATGCTATTCGCGTGCCTGTTTCACACCCGTTAACTTTCCCAGTCGTTAACCAGGTTTGCCAAACAGCGCATCCGCGGCCGACATGTGCGCTTCCTTTTTCTCGATCTCAGCCTCGCAGGCCGCGATTTCATCACGCAGCGCGCCAATCCGCGCGCGCAGATCATCGACCGACATCTCATCGAGCATTTGTGGGCGCGTGGAGCGGATCGGTTCCAGATCGTCCATTGATACCACCTCCCTTATCTTTACTTTGGGCTATCAAAGCCCATCTGCGCGGCTGGCGCAACGCGTCTCACTGATCACTTTTGCCTCAGGAGTATCCAAATGGCCGAGACCATGCTTGCAATCGCCACCACACCTGATGAACCCCTGTCTCTACAGGCGATCGCGCGCCCCGAGCCGGGCCCGGAAGAGGTGGTGATCGACATGCGAGCGGCCGGCTTGAACCGGGCTGATCTGCTGCAACGCAAGGGCATGTATCCACCCCCGCCTGGCGCCCCGGAAACCATGGGCCTGGAATGCGCCGGCGTGATCGCCGAAGTCGGCAAGGGTGTGACACGATGGAAAGTCGGTGACCGCGTCTGCGCCCTGCTGGGCGGGGGCGGCTATGCCGAAGCCGTTGTGGTGGACGAAGGGAGCCTCCTGCCACTGCCAGACGGGATGGATTTCGTGCAGGGCGCCTGCCTCGCCGAGGCAATGATGACGGTTTACGCCAATGTCTTCCAGCGCTGTGGGCTGGCTGAGGGCGAGACCTTTCTGTGCCAGGGTGGGACCAGCGGCATCGGCGTGATGGCGATCCAGATGGCCAAACTCGCCGGCGCCGGCCTGATCCTGTCGACCGCGGGCAGCGCGGAGAAATGTGCACTCATCGCGCAGCTCGGCGCCGATGTGGCGGTCAATTATCGCGAAGAAGATTTTGCCGAAGTTGCAAAGGCGCGCGGCGGTGTGGATGTGGTGCTCGATATGGTCGGCGGGGATTATGTCGCCAAGCATCTGGAGATCATCAAGGTGAATGGGCGTATCTGTAATATCGCTTATCAGAACGGGCCGGTTGTGGAACTCAATCTGATGCGTCTGATGCTCAAACGCGGCATTCTCACCGGTACCACATTGCGCGCACGTACAGCGGCGGAAAAGCGCGATATCCGCGACGCGGTGGAGCGCCAATTCTGGGAACATGTCGAAGCCGGGCGAATCCGCACAATCGTGGACTCCACCTTCCCGTTGGCCGAAGCCGAAGCAGCCCATGCCCGAATGAGCGCGGGCGGACATATCGGCAAGATCGTGCTGACACGCGATGCCTGAGCGTACGGTCACGGTTCTCGGCATTGAGACAAGCTGCGACGAGACAGCTGCCGCAGTCCTGCGCCTGACCAATGGCAAGTCCGAAATCCTCGGCGAGACCGTGCGCAGCCAAACCGAGGCGCATGCGCCCTATGGCGGCGTGGTGCCCGAGATTGCCGCGCGCGCCCATGCCGATCTTGCCGACTTCTCCGTCGCCCGCGCCATGGAAATGGCCGGTATCGGCTATGATGGTCTGGATGGTGTTGCCGCCACGTCCGGTCCCGGCCTGATTGGCGGCGTACTGGTCGGCCTGATGACCGGCAAGGCGGTGGCCCAAGCCGCCGATATCCCCTTCATCCCGATCAATCATCTGGAAGGTCACGCCCTCTCTCCGCGCCTGACAGAAGACTGCTCCTTTCCGTATTTGCTGTTATTGGTCAGCGGTGGGCATTGCCAATTCCTGGAGGTGCGCGGCCTCGGCGACTATACCCGCCTTGGCACGACGATCGATGACGCCGCCGGCGAGGCGTTCGACAAGACAGCCAAAAAGCTCGGCCTCGGCTTCCCTGGCGGCCCGGCAGTCGAGCGCATCGCTGAAACCGGCAATCCAAGCGCTGTGGACCTGCCGCGCCCGCTGCTGAACCGCCCCGGACTGGATATGAGCTTTGCCGGCCTCAAAACCGCTGTCGCCCGCGCCGCAGATGAGGGGGCGGACCCGGCAGATCTATGCGCCAGTTTCCAGGCTGCGGTGTGCGATGTGCTGGCGGAAAAGACACGGCGCGCACTGGAGCAGACCGAGCAGAAACGACTGGTTGTTGCCGGCGGCGTGGCAGCCAATAAGGCGATCCGCGCCGCGCTGGACGCTATTGCTGAAGCTGCCGGCGCGCGCCTAATTGCTCCGCCGCTGAGATACTGCACCGACAATGCCGCGATGATCGCCCTGGCCGGGGCAGAACGTCTGGCCGCCGGTCTCGCGCCGGCAGACGGGCTTGTGGTCCGCGCCCGCCCACGCTGGCCCCTGGATGAGGTTTCCGCCATGCAAAACCCTGCCTATGGCGGTGGCAAGCGTGGCGCCAAGGCTTGATGCCCACCGCTGGCCGGCGTAGCAATTTCAATTACTTGTTCTATCGGGGTTGCGGATGTCGAGCGACTTGCCGGCCTGCAAGAATTGCGGCGCCGTTCTGGAAGACACTTATTGCGGCGATTGCGGCCAGCGCGGGAAGGAAGTGCGCCGGCCCGTGATCGGGCTTGTCCAGGATGTGCTGATCGACACGCTGGCGCTGGACGGCAAGCTCTTTCGCTCTATCCGGCTCCTGGTGATCTGGCCCGGACGCCTGGCGCGGCACTATCTGGACGGCAAGCGCGCCTCGCACACCGCACCGTTCCGCATGTATCTTTTCACCAGTCTTTTCTTCTTTCTGGCCTTCTTCTCTGTAATCTCCTCTGAGTTCAACGACTGGAACCCAGATGAGAATGGAGACTTTTTAGGCAACGCTGAAAACGTTGAAGACATTGAGGATTTTCAGGATGAACTCCCGCCTGGGGTCCACATCGAGCGAACCGAGGAAGACCCAGACGACGACCCTGCAGACAGTGTCAGCGGGGATGGCGAGAATGAAGGGGCGGATTTCAACACCGGCATTGCGGCTCTGGATGCCATTGGCCCTAGAATGGAAGAAGCCGTTGAGCGCATCAGAGAAGACCCGCGCCTATTTGTGGCGCAGGTGAAGGACAATGTTCCACGCATTCTGCTGCTGGCGCCGCTGGTCTACGGCTTGTTGCTGGCGATTGTTTATATCTATCGCCGCAAATTCTATTTCTACGACCACCTCGTCGTCAGCCTCTACATGCACTCAGCGCTTTATGCCTATCTGCTGATAACGCTGATCCTGTCTTATATACCAGGCGGTGGATGGGTGGCCTGGATTCCTCTCACCTGGGGGAGTTTACAGCCTTTCGCCGTACTCAAGCAGGCTTACGGATCGCCCTGGTATTCGGTGGTCCTGAAGGGCACCATGACGAACATGATCTACCTCATCGTCTTGTTGATGTTGATCCTGTTCGGGCTCGGCTACTCCGTCTATCTCAGCTAGCCTTCTTATCAAACAGAAGCCCCGGACCGTGAGGCCCGGGGCAGTGCCGGCAATAGCGAAAGAGTGAGGAAACGCGAGCCGGGAGCTTGGGGTCTGACCAGCGCTAGCCGATCAGGTTGACCGTGCCAGCGGCAATGCCGAGCACCACAGCAGTCAGGGGCAGGGCAGCCAGAAAGCCGATCAGGTTGCGAGTGGTTTCAGTCGTATTGGAGAGGGTCATGGGGGGCTCCGAGTGTTCAATCGGGCAGGTCTTAATGCCTGCCATGAAAGACATATAGCAAAGCCTGATTAGAATTCAATGAATAATATCGTCATTATTCATTTTTTATCTCCGGCAAGTCAAACCCTGCCCGCAAGGCAGCGAGCAAAAGTGCGGTCACACCCGCCAGTTCGCGGCGCAACTTCGGCAGGGTGAGCCGCGAGAAGAGCTGGGGATAGCGGAACTTCATTGTCGCAACCTGGATCATCTCAGCCACGAATATGGTGTCTGCCATTGGCGCGAATTCGCCACGGATTACGCCATCTTCCAGGATGCGCACCAGATGTATCCGCTCCTGTGCGAGTTCTTCATTCATCATCAGGGGGCGGCTCTCGGAAAGGACTTCTGCAACTTCCAGCAGCTTGTCATCTGAATCGAGTTTCTCGAATGTTTGCTCCATTCCATAGGTGAAAAAAACATGGAGCCGTTCACTCGCCGGCAGATCCTGACGGGCAATTCGCGCATATTCCTGATAAATTTCACTATTGAACCTGCGGGCCATGGCTTCGGCAATATCCAGCTTGGACGCAAAGAAACGATAGATATTTCCGGCGGACATGTCGCAGTCGCGCGCAATTTCCGACATGGTGGTCTTGGCATAGCCATAGTGCATGATCCGCGCTACGGCCGCTTCAAGGATACGCTCTCGTGTGTCAGTCTTGTCCGTCATAGGCGCAGTCTAAGGGTATTTGCTGAATGATCGATGAAATATTCAGGCGCCACATCGTTCAAGGGGCAGACTTATGAGCCGGTTTGACCGTATTGCCGTTTTGGGCGCTGGCGCCTGGGGCACCGCACTGGCCTACACCGCGCATCGCGCCGGCCGAGAGGTGCAAGTTCTTGCGCGCGAACCGGACGTGGCCGCCAGCTTGTCAGAGGGTCAGGGCAATCCAGCTTACCTACCCGGCGTGACACTTCCAGCCATGCAGGCCTCGACTCAAGCGGAGGACATTACTGGCGCCGACGCCATCCTCGCCGTCGTGCCGGCCCAGTTCGCGCGGACGAGTTTCCGCGCTGTAGGTGGGGCCGTCGCCCCGGGCACACCCGTTCTGCTCTGCGCGAAAGGGATCGAGCAAGCAACGCTCAGCCTGATGACAGATATCCTGGCCGAGGAAATACCAGGTGCCGTACCTGCCGTCCTGTCCGGGCCATCCTTTGCTGCCGATGTCGCCCGCGGCCTGCCCACGGCCGTCACCCTGGCCTGCACGGATGGCGTGCTGGGTCATGATCTGATGGCCGCGATTGGACGCGATGTCTTCCGTCCCTATTGGAGCGAGGATCTGGTGGGTGCAGAAATCGGCGGCGCGGTGAAGAATGTGCTCGCCATTGCCTGTGGCATGGTGGATGGGCTCCAACTTGGCAAGTCCGCCCATGCCGCCCTTCTGACACGCGGCTTTGCCGAGATGACCCGGCTTGGCGTCGCCATGGGTGGCAAGGCGGAGACGCTGGCGGGTCTGTGTGGGCTAGGCGATCTCGTGCTGACCTGCTCTTCCGCACAGTCACGCAATATGAGCTTCGGCAAGGCCCTGGGCGAAGGCCGGCCAGCCGATGAAGTGCTCGCCGAGCGCCGCGCCGTCACCGAGGGCGCAGCAACCGCCCCTGCCCTGGTCCAACTGGCGCAAAGGCAGGGCGTAGACATGCCGATCTGCACCGCCGTAGCCGAGATTCTCGCGCGCCAGATCACCGTCGCCGAAGCCATGGAGCAATTGCTTTCCCGGCCCTTCAAGGGAGAAACCTGATGCCGCTTTTCATTTTCTATTGTCTCGACCAGCCGGGCGCGCAGGAGCTTCGCCTTGCCAATCGCCCGGCCCATCTCGACTGGGCACGCAGCCATGGCGATGCGGTACGCATGGCCGGTCCAATGCTGGCTGAGGATGGCGAGAGCTTTGTTGGCTCAATCTTTATCATCGAGGCGGAGACCCTGGAGGCCGCCCGCGCCATGCAGGCCGAGGACCCTTATGTGAAGGCCGGACTGTTCGAGCGTGTCGACATTCGGCAGATCAAATGGGTGCTCGGCGAAGGGCCGCGCGATTGAGCGAACCGGATCTGATCATTTGCGGGGGTGGCATTGCCGGACTGACAGCCGCGCTCTGCGCAGTGAAAGCCGGCCTCACCCCGCTGGTGATCGAGCGCGCTGAAGCGCTCTCGGAAGTTGGCGCCGGATTACAGGTTGGCGCGAATGCCATGAAGGTGATGGCAGGCCTTGGCCTTGATGACGCTGTCACTGCGGCCGGTCATACACCCCGGCATCTGGAAATGCGGGATGGACCTAGCGGGCGTACCATCTTCTCAGTACCCGCAGGCGAGGCGGGGCGGCGCCGCTGGGGCGCGTTGCATGTGAATATACGCCGCGCCGCGCTACAGCAGGTGCTGGCCGCTGCTTTAAAGGCGCGCGCGCCAGAAGCCTTGAGGCTTGGCATAGAGGCCGTGGATTACAGCCTTAATCCCGATGGCGTCACCCTGCATCTTGCCGATGGCAGTCAGATGCAAGCCCCCGCCGTTTTGGGAGCCGACGGGATCCATTCGGCGCTACGCCACCGGTTTGGCAGCGGGGAAAGCCCGAACTATACCGGCCACACCGCCTTGCGCGCCCTGGTGCCCGCCAGCGCGGAGCTGCGTGCATTGGTGCCAGACGCGTCCATCGCCTGGACTGGACCGAAACGCCATGCAGTGACGTATTATTTGCATGGCCGGGACCTGATAAACTTTGTCGGCGTGGTGGAGCAGTCAGAACCAGTTCCCGAGGGCTGGCACACCACCGCCAGCCTGGAAAAGGCCCGCGACGCCTTTGCCGGCTTTGCCGCGCCCGTGCGTGCCATATTGGAGGAAGCCAGCCAGGCGCGGCGCTGGGGCCTTTATGACCGCCCGCCACCAAGCCGCCTTGCAAGAGGGCCGATCGCCCTGATCGGGGATGCCGCCGCGCCAATGCCGCCCTTCATGGCCCAGGGCGCCAGTTTCGCCATGGAATGCGCCTGGGCCGCGATCTGGAGCCTGAAGGCCACCGGCGACTTCACTGCCTATGAGCAAGCCATGGCCGTACGCGGCGGACGCATCCTGGAAGCGGCGCGCCGCAATGGCCGGTTCTTCCATGGCAGCGGCCTGGCTGCACTTGCCGGCTATGCGCCCGTCCGGCTTGCATCCACATTGGCGCCCGGCCGGATCCGGCAACGCTTTGACTGGATCTATGGGCACGACGTGACACACGGGAAAAAGATCAAATAAAAACCAGAAATCACACTCTAATCACAAAATAATAAAGCTCCGCACACTGTATTTGATATATTCAGTTCCCGAATATGGGAATTTTGTCAAAATCGCCACAATGATGAACAATGCTCAATATTTATTGATACCGAAAATTGATCTCTTATCTCCTTATCAGTAACAGAGGAGAATTATCATGCTCGGTTGGGCTATTGCATTTTTCATCCTGGCGATCATCGCTGCTGCCTTCGGATTCGGGGGCATCGCAGGCGCCTCAGCAGGCATCGCACAGATCTTGTTCTTCATTTTCCTGGCATTGCTGGTGCTGACTTTCGTCGCGCGCGCCCTGCGGGGTCGACCGCCAGTCTGAGTTAGACATGTAACAAGCAGTGAGTACGGCGTTTCAATTGGCCGGATGTCCCACTGGGATGTCCGGCCAATTCCATTTGCGGGCCAATACCTCCAGTTTAGCGAGAGCCTCCTGGCCCGCTGAGCCTATGCTTAGCCCCGCGCATACGAGACATATGCTAAAAGCCAGCAGCTCTGATCGGTGCAGCCACATCGTCCGGCTTGCTTTCCCTGCCAATAGAACGCGCCACGGCGCGGAAAAAGGCGAGTGTTTCCTTCTCCCGGCTATGGGCCTCATCCGGCTCCACGCCATAGCGCCGATTGGCTGAGAGCTTGACCATGGTCAGGCCCCGCGCCGGGTTCACATAAATGAACTGGTTATAGACCCCCATAGCGGCGAACTCGCCCTCTTCCCCATCCAGCACCCACCACTGATAGCCATAGCCAAGATCCTGGCCATAGCCGCTGGGCGCGTCCGGCGCGAGCACGGCATTGGGCACAAGATGCGGCGCATCGGGGGTCAGGGAGGCGCGCACCCAATCTTGCGGCACGATCTGCCGGCCCTGCCAGGCGCCGCCACAGCGATAAAGCTCGCCCAGCTTGGCATAGTCGCGCGCCGTCGCGCTAAGGCCGCCAAAGGACATTTCGACATTGTCGGAATCGAGGATCCAGTTCGCGGCGGTTTCCGCGCCCAGCGGCTGCCAGAGTTTTTCCTGCATATAGGCGGTGACCGAACGGCCGGTGGCGGCAGCGAGCAGGAGCCCGAGAACTTCGGTATCGACCGAGTTGTAGAGCTTGTATTTCCCCGGCGTGCGCGCGGGTTTCAGCGATGCAGCGAATTTGGTGAATGATCCGCCAAAGGCGAACACACGGGCGAAGCGGTTGATGTCGGAATTGCGGTCGCTGTAATCCTCGTTCCAGGATGCGCCGGAACTCATCTGCAGGATGTCCTTGATCCGCACGCCGTCATAGGCAGAGCCCTTCAGCTCCTGGACATAGTCCGTCACCGGATCCTCAATCGACCGGATAGCGCCCTCCGCCACGGCAATGCCGATCATTGCTGAGACGAAGCTCTTGGCCATGGACCAGGAAAACCAGGGCGTATCCGGCCCGCCCGTCAGGGAATATTGTTCAAAACAGATCTCGCCCTGCTTCAGGATCAGGAGGGCGGCGGTGTCGGTCTCGGAAAGGAAATCCGCCGTGTCGGAATAATCCTCATCGAAACGGAACTTGCGCGGCAGACCAACCGATGCGCCTTCCGGAAAGCAATAGGGCTGGTTCGAAGGCGCGACCGTGGAGGTCGGATAGATCTCGGCAATGCGGCCGAAACGCTGGGTCTGATCGGCCCCGGAGAACAGCGACAGGGCCAGCTTCAGGCGATAAAGCGTTTGCCAGAAGCAGGCGGCAAGCAGGCCCGTGACCAACAATCCCCCCGCAAGTGTTGCCAAGGCGATCTGCCACCAATGTTCCAACATACTCTACCCCGAACCAGTGAAGGACAGCGCATGATCTGCGCAGCCTGGTTCTAGCAGGGCTTGATTGGCCGAAGCCTAGGCCGGGGACTTGAATTGGCGGGGCACCGGAAAGGTTTGAGAAAGGAGCGCGCGCGCCCGGAAAGAGCGCGGGATTCTCACGACATCGAAAATCTTTCATGCATGACCGTGATCGAGACGATCTTGTGCAACAGCCCCTCGAACGCGATTTTCTGATCGTCGGGAATCATGGCCAGCATTGAGAGCGCATTTCGGGCGCGCTCGGGATCGAACACCGGTTGCTCTTCCAGCGCCTTTGACGCCAGCACATCCTTGTACATCACCATCATCGGATCATCCGCGCCGCGTGCGGGCGGGGCCGAGAAGGCATGCTTCTGGCGGGCATAGACGTCATCCGTCAGCACATCGCGCGCAGCCTCGCGCAGGACATATTTCTCGGTCAGGCCGTTGACCTTCATATGCAAGGGCAGATGCGCCGCGAACTCGGCAAGCTCGTGGTCGAGAAACGGCACGCGCCCTTCCACCGAATTCGCCATTTCCATCCTGTCGGCCAGGACGGTGAGGATGTAATTCGGCAAATGCGTTCTGGCATTCAGATAAAGCGCCTGGTTCAGGCGCTCCCGCCCCAGAACGGAAGTCGAGACAGGCAGGCGGTTGAGCGCATCGCCCATCGGATTGATCCCGCCGGCGGCCTCAGCCAGATCATCCCTGTAAATGCCCGAGGCAATGCGGCCGAGCTGGCAATAAGTCTCCATGAAGGAAGGTGCCCAGCCAAGGCGCGCCATGGCCTCTTTCACAAACGGATCATGCTGGCCCTTCTGCATGAAGATGGCGCGGGTGGCGCGGTTTGAATTGTAAAGCGCCTCCAGCAATTGCTCGGTCTCCTGCTCGGACCGCGCGCCGGGATGCTGCAGCAGGGCATCGCGCTTGAAGGTGGGATAACCGGCCAGCATTTCATCGGCGCCTTCACCCGTGAGCACCACCTTCACACCAGCCTGATTCACCGCCTTGCTAAGCAGATACTTGCCCGTCGAGTTGCTGTTCACGAAAGGCGTTTCGGCGTGCCACACGGCCTGAGCATAGGCATCGGCAAGATCCTGCCGGCTGACACGGATGGGATGGAAATTCGCGCCGGACTTGGCTGCCTGCTGCTCGGCAACCTGCAGCTCATTATAGAGCGGATCGTCAAATTCCAGCGTGTAGCATTCGATCGGCCGGTCAAGCAGCCCCTGGGCGATACCCAGCACGGCGCAGGAATCCACCCCGCCACTGAGATAGCAGGCCACAGGGACGTCCGCGACCAGCCGCCTGGAGATCGCACCGCTCAGCACCTCGCGGAACTGGGCGACAATTTCCTGATCAGAGCGCGTATCCTTTGCAAGCTCGCCAGCGGGCGGGAATGTCCAGTCCCAATACGGATAGGCGCGCACCTCGCCCTGGCGGGCGATCACGCAATGGCCCTGCGGCACGGAATAGACATTACGGAACAAGGTCCGCTCATGATCGCGCACCCAGAAAGCCTCCATATAGGCGGCCTGCCGGTCCCAGGCCATGGGCAGGCCCATGCCCGCGAAGGCCTTGACCTCGGAGGCGAAATACACCGCGCCTTCATGCACCGTATAGAAGAGCGGCTTGATGCCGAACCGATCACGTATGGCGATCATTTCCTGTTTGCGCTCATCCAGGATGACGATCGCGAACTCTCCATTCAGCCTGTCGATGCCCTGCAAGCCGCGCGTCAGATAGAGATGTAGAGCAACTTCGCTGTCGGAATCAGTCCTGAAGACGACGCCTTCCGCGCGCAGCTCGTCCCGGATCGCCTGATAGCCATAGAATTCGCCATTCACCACGATGTGTACTGTGTTGTCGGCACTGGAAATCGGCTGGGTGCCATTGTCGAGACCAATGATCGAAAGACGCGCATGTGCCAGAAAGGCGTGCCCGGCTTCGGTCTTCAGAATGCCGTCTTCATCGGGGCCGCGATGGCGTATAGCTTTCAGGCCGGCGGTGATCGCTGAATGATCGGCGCAACCGCGCCCAATGCCTGCGATTAATCCACACATCACTTTACTCCAGGAATACTTTGAGAGGGCTTGGCGCTTCTTGTAAGGGAGCTTTGATATTTCTCAATCGCCTATTCCGAGAATTTAAGCAGCACAGGGCGTTCAAACACACACCTAAAGTCGCTGCAGGGCGAAGCGTGCCCACCTGCTGAGCGCGCATTGGTGCCTCCACAGCTGAGACCACTGGTACCCCCCTCACCGAATCCAGTTGATCAATTATGATTTGCTAGCTAATTATATGGCAATAAATTGAATTCGCCGCAAAGGCGTCTCTGGGAGGAATTGTCATGAGCACACTCAAGAACTTCAAACTTCTTTGTCTGTCGACCGGCTGCGCAATGTTCGCGATGTCGTTGTCCGGCTGCCAAAGCAATGCGACAGCAACGCCGCCCCAGACACAGTCTGCCACTCTGGATTCCTCTCAGCTGGCACGCATAAGCCAGCACTTTCAGGATGCATCGCAAAACCAGGCGCGCGCCGGATATGTCATGATCATCCGCAGCGGCTCTGGCGCGACATACTCTGAGGCCGTTGGCGTTCGCGATATTGCCTCCGGTGAACCGATGAGGATGGAAACCGAGTTTCGGATTGCCAGCCTGACAAAGCCTATCGTGTCGGCGGCGATCATGCGCCTGGTCGACCGCGGCGAGCTTCGCCTAACGGACCCCGTCATGCGCTTCCTGCCTGAGTTTTCCGATATGCAAGTCGGCGTGGCGGTTGATGAGGACGGCACACTCCAGACCGAACCGGCCAATCGCCCCATAACGCTGTTTGATCTGCTCTCTCATACAGCCGGCCTCGGCGCGGGTGGCCAGCACGAACACCCGGCAACCGTAGTCTACGCCCAACGTTATGCTGAGTTCTTTCAGCAAGGCTCGGTCGCAGAAGCCAGCGAATGGATTGCCAGCCTTCCATTGGTCTTCCAGCCTGGCGAAAAGTGGGGCTACAGCTTCAGCGTCGATGTTCTGGCACGGGTGATCGAAGTCAAAACCGGCCAGTCGATCGAAGATGCGCTTGATGAGCTGGTACTGTCCCCCCTCGACATGACGAACACGTATTACAACAAAGCCGGCGTCGATCGCTCCAATGTTGCAACACTTTATGTAACCGGCGAGGCGGGCGAACTCGTGCCCTTTGAGGGTGTTCCGATCGATACCATCCCTTATGCCATGTCCGGGGGCGGCCTGATCTCGACAGCCGGTGACTATATCAAGTTCCTGGAGATGATGCGCCGCCGCGGTGAGGTGAATGGCGAGCAGTTTCTATCGCAAGCCTCGGTCGATGCAATGACGCGCAACGTATTGCCGGAATCAGTGCGTCCCATCCGTCTCGACATGAATATGATGGGAGCGGGGTTCGGGCTTGGCTTCGGTGTGATCACGGAAGATCGTGGCGCGCAGTCCTTGATGGCACCAGGAGATTATTTCTGGGCCGGCGCGACAGATACATTCGCATTTGTCAGTCCCAGCCGGGATATCTCTGCTGTAATCTTGAGCCAGTACTGGCCAACACCGCAGACCCGCGAATGGGACACGCCATACGATTTCATTGATATGGCAAGCGCAGCCGTCGTCGAGCAGTAGACGAAACGCCAGGGCCGGAATTCGAGCTGGATCGCCGTAAATGTGCGACATGCCGCAAACCACGACACAATCTTGACGCTGCGGCACCCCCCATAGCTCGCACCCTGATGCCCTGCCCGGTCCCCTAAGGGAAACAAGATCAAAGAAGTAGATTGACAGCAATATAATTCGTTACCAAACTATAAGGACAAAAACAAAATGGGAGGAAATTGGGAATGACGATTAAAGTCAGCAGGAGTCTGATCGCCGCTGCGCTCATGGGGGTGTCAGGGTGGAATATCGCGGCATTGGCGCAATCGACGGACGAAAGCGCCACTGCGGAAGCAGATGACGCGACGCGGCTCAAAGCGGTTCGCGTGACAGCTCAGCGACGCGAGCAGGATCTGGTCGATGTGCCTGTTGCGGTCACTGCATTTGGCGCCGAGCAGCTCGAGCAGCGTGGGGTCACCGACTATACTCAGATTGCCAGCTCGGTCCCGAACATGCAGTTCGAGGAAGTCCAGTCACAACGCAATCAGCGCATCATCATCCGGGGCATCTCTTCCGACACGCGCTTTGCAGGATCTGAATCCGCGGTCGGCGTGGTGGTGGACGGCGTTTCGCTCGCGGGGGTGGCGGGCCTGACTTTCGATCTTGCCGATATCGAACAGATCGAAGTTCTGCGCGGGCCGCAGGGCACCTTGTACGGACGAAATACCGCGGCCGGCGTGATAAATGTGTTCACGACCAAGCCAGGCAACGAATTCGCAGCCAGTGCGACAGCCGAATATGGCAACTATGATCACACACTCCTGAAGGGCTATGTCCGCGGTCCATTGATCCAGGATCAACTCTATGCCGGCGTGTCCATTATCAGTGTTGAGCGAGATGGGTTCGAAACCCTTCTTGCCACGGGCGAGGATGTGAACACGCGTGATACCCAGGGGATACGCGGCCAACTTCGCTGGACGCCAGCTCCGGACTGGGATTTCCGCCTGATCGCTGAGTATCAGGAAGATGACTTTTCCCAACAGCGCGGTCAGGATGATGTACTTGAGCCAATCGACCGTGAGCTTACCAGCGTACCATACCGCCCGATGGCGGACCGGGAAATGGAAGCCTACTCGCTGACAATCGACAAGGAATTTGAAACTGTCTCAGTTCGCTCGATAACATCCAATCGCTCCTATCAAACCCATGAACTGGATTCCAACCTGGCTGTTGCCGGGCAGTCTTTTGTTGATCGGCTCAATGTCGAGGAATCCAACGAGTTCACGCAGGAATTCCAAATCAACTCCGTGGGCGACAATCGTGTCGACTGGGTTGCAGGTGCCTATTATCTGAATCAACAACTGACCTTTGATGGTCAATACGGCGTGGACATCGATGGCATTTATGGTCTCTTGTTCGGTCCCACAGCCCAGCTCTTCGGCGCGCCAGGCAACCTGGCAGGCGATGTGCCCTTTTTTGGCGGCGACCCCTGCCCGCTTCAGGCCCCGGCCTGTGTCGGAACAGTGCCTGCCGTGGTCAGCTGGACTTTCAAAACCACATCTCTGGCTGGCTTCGGTCAGGCCGGGATTGAGATCAATGATCGGCTGACCCTGGATATTGGCGCGCGCTATTCCAATGAGAGCAAGGACTTTGTCTATGACTCTCTGGTCAATACCGCCATCCCGGGCCTGCCAGGCTTCATCCCTGATGGCGTCGTTTTTATCGCCGGACGCGGCAATCCGAATTTTGGCGCGCCTTTGCCATATACCGACACGATCGAGAATGATGTTTGGACCACACGGGTCGCGCTGACCTATGCCGTGAACGACGAAAACAATATCTATGTTTCCGCCGCCCAGGGCTCGAAGTCGGGCACCTTCTTTGCGAACATCCTCGGGATCAGCGATGGCAATGGAAACGGCATCAACGACAATGTCGAATTCCTCCGGGTCGAGCCGGAATCCTCCTGGAACTATGAAATTGGTGCCAAGGGCCAATTGGGGATTTTCGGGTATGCCGGCGCGCTCTACTATATCGATTACAAGGACCTCCAGACCCAACGCACGCTGCCGCTTCTGGCCTCGACGGTCCAGATCCTCGGCAATGCGGATGCCACCTCTTATGGGGCGGAACTGGAACTGACCGCAGCGCTGACCGATCATCTGACAGTTGATTTCGGGATCGGATACAATGAGACCGAGTTCCAGGACTATCCTGACTGCGCCCCGGGACAAGATTGTGATGGCAATGAGCTGGTCTATGCGCCCCATCTCACATCCTCTCTGGGGCTGAGTTACAACCGCCCCTTGAGCGAACAGTACAATCTGTTCTCCAGGTTCGGCGCGACCTATCGCGGTGAACAGTATTACGCGGTCACGAATGACCCCCTGTACAAAGGCGGATCTGCGACCCTGCTGGATGCAACCCTGGGAATCCAAACCAGCGACGCGCGTTGGTCTGTTGCCCTGTGGGGCCGCAACCTGGCTGATGAAGACTATGTGGTTGGCCTCGCGCCTGACCAGATTGGCACCAATGTCACCCTAGGTGTGCCGCGCACCTACGGCATCCGCGTGTCCGCGAAATACTGAGCGATCCTCCCCGTTCAGGTCCTGGGCCGGTTGCGCTCTTATGAGCGCAGCCGGTTTTTTTAAGGTGGCGGGAGGGAGGTTATTGCGGGCGGTCCAGAAGGACGCGGATCTTGTTCCGGGAAATTCTGTGATAGCTGTATGAAGGCAACGGCCGTTCAGCCGGTCCCCGAAGCACCGCACCATCTGGCGCAAATTGCGAGCCATGACAGAAACACCGGAAGGCGAAATGAGCAGAGGCAATCGCCTGCACCGGGCATCCGAGATGCGTGCAATTTGTGTCCAGGACGAGAAACGCGCTGCACGATAGCCGCCGCACGGCAAGCCGTGCGCCCCCTCGCTCGATCATCATCAGCTCGTCAACGGCAAGCCCGGAAATATCGATGTCAACGGATCGGCTCTGGCCACGGGCCTTGCCACCAATCATCGCAAGACTGGCCGTCAGCAACATTCGCCGCGTCAGACCCTTCATGCATTCAGTCCGCCGCTGGAACGTCAACGAGCCTCATGCGCACGGGCCCATCCGCGCCGGGCAGATCAATACGCTTGATCTCCCGGCCTTGTTCCAGATCGATCACCGTCACCTGATCATCGCCCTCACAGCTGACATAAGCGCGGCTGGAATCGGCGGTTGTCACGACCCAGTTGGCCGCATCACAGATCGGCACTCTGGCGCGCTCGGTGAGGCTGGGCAGGTCATAGATCGCGACGAAATCGCCGAGGCTCGCGGCCACCACCAGTGTTTCGCCGTCAGGCGTGATCTCCAGCCCGTGATTATAGGAATGCGGCCAGGAGGCTGGCGGCTCGACACCTTCCGGTATGGGATAGCGGATGGTCTGCTCGACCTCATTGCGGGTCAGGTCGGCCACGGCAAAGCCGTGCAGGCGCGAGAGCTGGGTGTAGAGTGTCGTGCCGTCATGGGAGACGGCGAAGGGACGGACCCCGCCAACAAAATCCATGATATTGGTGATATCGCCGGATGCGATGTCGAAGACGGCAAAAGCCTCCATGGTCATGGCGCCGACATAAAGCGCGCTGCCGTCGGGGCTGAGCTTTGTGCCATGCATGCCCAGCACGCCATCAATGCGCCGGACTATGGTCTGTGTGTTCAGGTCAATGACATTGATGTGCGAGCGGTCGAAGACGGGCGAGAACAGATAGTTCCCATCGGCCGAGACCGTGATGTGATGCGGCCAGCCATCGGTTAGCGGCATGCGCCATTTGATCTCATGTGTGGCTGTATCGATCGCCACCAATTGGCCAGCCGTCGGCATCTGGTAGCGATGCCCCTCAATGATCCAGAGATTGGCGTATACGGTGCGCCCGTCGGGCGATCCGGCCACATCGTCGCCACGTCCGCCGGTTTCGATCAGCTCGGTCATTTCGTTGTGTTGCGTATCGATGACGGCGACATGGCCATCCACGGTCGAGACATAGAGCACTTCTTCAGCTGCTGCCGGGGTGTAGGACAAAGCAAGCGCGAAGCCGAGAGCTGTCAGGGACATGCGTGCACGCATGATGTTCCTCCAATCCGTAGGTGTGTCAGGTGAGCGCGCCGTAGAGCAGGGCCGTGAAATCGGTCCATGTGCGCCAGGATTTAGTGTTCTGGTTCGGGGCATATTGAGAGAGGATCACACCCAGCATGTCATTGTGCGGGGAGACGATGAAATAGGTATCGGTGGAGCCGGCCCACCAGACATCCCCGGCATGCAGCGGGCTGTGGGGCAGCGCATGACCGTCCACGCAGACGCCAAGGCCAAGGCCAAAGCCCGCCGCCGGTGTCGTCACTTCCAGCTCAATCGGCATCAGCGCGGTGGGCAGAACATTGCGCGACATCTGCGCGACGGAGGCGGGCGACAGGATGCGCACGCCGTCCAGGCTGCCATCATTCAGGAGCATGGCGGCAAAGCGGGCATAGTCGCGGGCGGTTGAGGCAAGACCGCCGCCACCGGAAGGCGCCGGCATGCGATCGAGATTGTGCACCGCCACGGGCTCAAGTGCGCCAGTGTCATCATGATGGTAAATGCTTGCCAGATTGCGGGTTTCGCGGCCTGCCACGAGATAGACCGTGTCCTCCAGGCCCAGCGGGCCCAGGATGCGGCTGCGGACGAAATCCTCCAGCGGCATCTCTGCGGCAACCTCCACCACACGGCCGAGCACGTCGGTCGCGAAGATGCCATAGGTCCAGGCCTCACCGGGATGGGCGATGAGGGGCAGCTCGGCAATGCGCCGGGCCATGTCCTCCACCGTGCCCGGATCGAAAAAGGTCGCGCCATACTCCGCATAGACCTGCGCTGTTGTGACGAGGGAACGGGTGCGTCCCAATATGCCGGCCGTGTGGCTCATCAGGTCCGCGACGGTGGGGTCACGGCGTGGCGGCTCGGTGACCAGT
Source organism: Hyphomonadaceae bacterium (assembly GCA_022760335.1). Taxonomy (GTDB): domain Bacteria; phylum Pseudomonadota; class Alphaproteobacteria; order Caulobacterales; family Hyphomonadaceae; genus UBA5336. Next base: position 2,412 of record JALEGE010000049.1, on the reverse strand, counting down.
TCACCGTCCTCTGATAGCGACACCGCAACGCGCGCTTCTGCAAATTCGGGAATATAGCGCCAGAGCGGGTCGCTGAGGCGCAGGCGGGCTTCCTCCACCAGGATCATCGCCGCGACGGATGTGATGGGCTTTGTCAGACTGGCGAGGCGGAACTTCGTGTTCGCTTCAACCGGCCGGCGGGCTTCCAGGTCGGCCCAGCCGATGCCGCGCTCATAGAGCGTCTCGCCGGCCTGCTGCACCAGGATCGCATATCCGGCCCGCTCACCGGCATCGACCGCGGCCTGAAAGGTTTCGCCCATGCGGGTGAGCAGATCCGGGCTCAGTTGCAATCTGGAAGGCTGGGCAAATCCGCGAACCGGAGTCATCGCCGTGCCCAGGGCAGACAGGCCGAGCGCGACCTGGCGTCTGTTCAACATTCCAATCCTCCCGAGACGATGTCTGATATGCTCTGCGCATCGTTTCATCTTAGAAGATTAGGAGCCAAACCAATTGTCAAGTCATCCCGGGTTGGCCGGCTGAATTTAAGGTGTACCGGCAAGATCGAATGGCGCGGTGGCGCGGATATCGCGCGAGGAAAATCCGGCGTGAACCAGATACCGCCCCGGCGTGGCCGCCCAGTCATTCTTGTCAGTGTCGAACCAGCACAGTGCCCTGGGGTCCAGCTCGAATTGGACACTCGCCTCCGCATTCGGGTCCAGCGCCACTTTGCGGAAAGCGCGCAGCTGCCGCAGCGGGCGGGTCTCCTGTGTCGCTAAGTCCTCAATATAGATTTGTACGGTTTCCTGCGCATGGCAGCGGCCCGTATTCGTGAGGCGGAGGCTGATCGGGAGAGGCGCGCCACAGTGGATCATGTCCGGCAGCTGCAGCCCCTCAAGGGTGAAACTTGAATAGGTCAGCCCGTGGCCGAACGGAAAGAGCGGTTCGATCTGGGCCGCATCATAATATCTGTAGCCCACGAACAGGCCCTCGCCATAGTCGGCCTGGGTTCCGCCGGGATAATACAGCCAGGTCGGATTGTCCCGATAGGCTTTCGGGAAGGTCACAGGCAATTTGCCTGAAGGGGAGATCGCACCGGACAGCAGGTCGGCAATGGCATATCCGCCTTCCTGACCGGGTAGCCAGGTCTGCAGGATTGCATCCACACTGTCGGCCCAGTCCATTTCGACCGGCGCGCCGGTATTGAGCACCACAACCGTTTTGGGGCTGACCTCGGCCACGCTTTCAATAAGGCGGGACTGGTCTGCATCCAGGGCCATGCTGGCACGGTCCTGGCCTTCCGTTTCGGCTGTTGATCCGGCACCGGCAAAGACCATTGCGACATCGCTGTCAGCTGCCAGTGATATCGCTTCTTCGAAACTGGGCGCGGGCGGGCGCAGCGACACGGCAAACACGTTGAAACCAAGAATGGCGCCGTCTGCAGGCTGGCTGTAGCGCAGCCGGATCCTGTAGGTGCGGCCCGCCTCAAGATCCCGGCGGGCCTTGCGAACATCAAGCTCCAGGAACATGAACAGTTTTTCCCGCTCAGCCGGCGTTTCGGTGGCAATGACAATATCATCGTCCAAAACCAGCTCGACATGCGGGCAGGTATGGGCAAGCGAGAATGCGTGCACACCGCTCCTGTCCGGTGTGAAGGTTCCGCGCCATTCCACGGCAAAGTCCAGCGATTCCGGCGACTGGGCCGCCCGCCCGAAGCCGAGCTTGAAGAACCGCCAGTCGCGCTCGACGAGAATGGGCTCGCCGGAAAAATCGCCTTCGCTGAAATACCGCGCGGTCAGGCCTTCCCCGCCCGTCTCATCACGCAGGAGGCGGGAATCGATAATCGGCGGTGAGACTTCATGGTCCACCCCTTGTGCATACCGGATATCCCAGCCAGTCCAGGCTTCGCGCATGGCATCCAGCGGGCTGATCATGCGAAAGGGGGAGACTTGCGATGAGCCGCCGCCCTGGATGGTCGGCCGGTGGGCGGGAGCGCCAATCACGGCAATGCGCTGCGAAGGTTTCAGCGGCAGGGCGCCATTGCGGTTTTTCAGCAAGACCATGGCTTCGCTGGCCGTGCGGCGGGCCAATTCATGGTGTTCCGGCGTATTCAGTGCACCGCGGGAGGCCTTTGGATTATCATCCATGAGGCCTGCCCGCAGGATGAGCCGCAATATGCGCGCGACATGCGTGTCTATCTCGCCTTCAGACACCGCCCCCGCCTCGACAGCGTCCATCAAAGCCTTGCCATAATGGCGTCCGGGGCCCGGCATTTCGAGGTCGAGACCGGCCTGGACCGAGGCGATGGTGGACTTGGCCGCGCCCCAGTCCGAGACCACAACGCCCTCATAACCCCATTCATCTCGAAGAATGCCCGTCAGGAGCTGTCTGTGCTCGCTGGCATATGTCCCGTTCACGCGATTATAGGCGGACATG
>JALEGE010000048.1 GCA_022760335.1 Hyphomonadaceae bacterium | reverse complement strand
TCGGGCGTTATATGTGAAACGCTCGATGCTCTAGGTTTTTTGTGGTCGCGCCGGCTCATGCGAAAAACCGGAGTCCACTTTTTCGCCCGGCGCTCTAAAGCAACCGGTCCTCAGTTTCCTGAGCAAATAAAAGAACACAAAGTTTGAGCCTATGAAGCTGTGACATCTTAATGGTGCCGGCTGAGGGACTCGAACCCCCGACCCCCTGATTACAAATCAGGTGCTCTACCAGCTGAGCTAAGCCGGCACTCCAGCGCGCTGGTTTAATGCTGCGCGTGGCGCCATGCAAGCGGACCAGGTGTGTCTTTCTGCGATCTGCTCATAAATTTTTCTGGCAAAACGGCTTGGATACGCCGCTCTTTTCGCGACACAATCCCTAGGGGAAAGCGCAACCAAATCCTTACCAAATACCTAAAAAGGATCACGCCATTGTCATGATTGCCGCCGTAACGGCACATTTTCGCCTTCGGCAGGCACGATACCTGCAGCGACGCTGAAGGACGAACCAGAAGGGGCATGACATGAAACGCGCTCTGTATTCTCTTGCAACACTTGGCATGGTGGCCGTAGCCGCTGCGCCCACTGCCTTTGCCAGCCAGCAAGTTCAGGATCTGGACTGCACGCAGGCTGAGATCACTGTTTATTTCGAACCCGGCAAGGCAGACCTCACCCCCGCTGCCGAGACCATGCTGGATGCACTCGCGGCCCAGACTATTCCCTGCAGCCTCGCTTCGGTGGAAACCGAAAGCCGAGCTCTTGATGCCAAGCCTGGAATGGCCCGCACGGCACTCGCCGAAGCACGTGAGCAGGCCGTAATTGCAGCGCTTGCCGATCGCGGCCTGATGGCTGGCGCCCAAATTCAGCTTACCGCTGAGGAAGTTGAAAACCAGGCGAGTTTCCCCACCGGGCGCGCCGTTCTGGCCAATCTGAAACTGATGGGTCCCGCCGTCAGCTAGGGCCAATCTTACGCAACGGGTTTGCAAGGCTTCGTCGCGCGCCTATGTGTTGGCGCCTCAGACTGAAGCCTGGACCCACTCCATGACCGATACTGGCACACGCCGCATCCTCATCACTTCCGCCCTGCCCTATATCAATGGGGTCAAGCATCTTGGCAATCTGGCCGGCTCCATGTTGCCGGCCGATGTCTATGCACGCGTGATGCGCCTAATGAGCCATGAAGTGGTCTATATCTGCGCCACCGATGAGCATGGCACACCGGCAGAGCTTGCCGCCAATACGGCTGGAATATCCGTCAAGGAATATTGCGATACCCAGCATGAGATTCAGCGCAAGGCAGGCGCGGATTTTTCCCTTTCCTATGACTATTTCGGGCGCTCTTCAGCTGAGAGCAATCACCGCCTGACGCAAGGATTCGCGCACGCTCTGGAGGCCAATGGCCTGATTGAGGAACGTACCTCCACGCAGATCTACGATGTCGAGGCCGGCCGCTTCCTGCCCGACCGCTATGTCGAGGGAACCTGTCCGCATTGTGACTATGAAAAAGCACGCGGAGATCAGTGCGACAATTGCGGGCGCCTGCTCGACCCGATGGACCTGAAAAACCCCTATTCGGCCGTCTCAGGGTCCACAAAAGTTGAACCGCGTGAGACGCGCCATCTCTTCCTCTTGCAGTCGAAACTGGAAGAGCAGATCCGGGCCTGGGTTGAAGCTTCAGACCACTGGCCGCAACTGGCCCGCTCCATCGCTTTGAAATGGCTTGACGAGGGTCTGCGCGACCGCGCGATCACGCGCGATCTCAGTTGGGGTGTCCCCGTTACCAATCCAGATGGAAGCCCCCGAGAGGGCTTTGAAAACAAGGTTTTCTATGTCTGGTTTGATGCACCGATTGAATATATCGCGGCGACGCAGGATTGGGCGGCAGCCAAAGGCGAACCGGAAGCCTGGCGCGTTTTCTGGGACACCTCCGCCGGTGCGGAAAATACCGAATATGTCGAGTTCATGGGCAAGGATAATGTCGCCTTTCACACAGTAAGCTTCCCGGCCACGCTGATCGGCTCCAAACAACCCTGGAAACTGGTCGACAAGCTGAAAGCCTTTAACTGGGTGACCTGGTATGGGGGCAAATTCTCGACCAGCCAGAACCGCGGCGTTTTCATGGACCAGGCCCTGGACCTCTTGCCGGCGGACTATTGGCGCTGGTATCTCATCGCCAATGCGCCCGAAGGCTCTGATGCTGCCTTTACCTGGGAAGGGTTCCAGGCGGCGGTGAATTCCGACCTTGCCAATGTGCTCGGCAATTTCGTCAACAGAATCACGCGCTACACCGCCTCGAAATTCGATGGCGAGGTGCCTGCCGCGGGCACGCCCGGTGAGGATGAGGCCTGGATCGCAGAGGAACTCGCCACACGTCTGAAGGCGCTCAGCGAGCATTATGAAGCCATGGAGTTCCGCAAGGCGGCTGCCGAGACACGCGCGATCTGGGCCGCAGGTAATGAATATCTCACCCGCGCCGAGCCCTGGGTGAAATTCAAATCCGATGTCGATGCTGCTGCGATTGGTGTGCGAACGGGCCTCAATCTGGCGGCGATTTTCGGGATCATTGCACAGCCGATCATTCCGGCCACAGCCGCACGGATTCTCGATGCCCTGGGCATTCCCGAAGAGAACCGCAAATGGCCCGATCATGAAGATGACGGCCTGCTTGATGCCTTGCCGCGCGGGCTCGCAATTACACCGCCAGACGTCCTGTTCGCCAAGATCGAGGACACCCAGGTCGCCCAATGGACTGAGCGCTTCGGCGGCGACGAGGCCTAGATGCCACTGCGCAATCGCGTTGATCCGTTTTCCCGGATTGAGGCGGTCTCGTCCCGGGGCCTGTTCATGGGTAATCGCGGCGGGTGTTTTCATCGCGATGATCAAACCCTGCGTCCAACGCACTGGGCTGGCGGTGGCTGGATCATCTGCCGCCTGGAATGGAAGGGCCGAAAGCGCCCCCTGATGCAGCCGAGGCGTTATACTGAGTTGTTTTTTCTCGACGAGGCAGTGGCACTGGCGACCGGGCACCGGCCCTGTTTCGAGTGCCGCAATACCGATGCGAAACTGTGGCTGGAGGCGGCCGGGCTCCACTCCGCCAAAGCTGCAGACAGGGACTTGCAAGCTGAGATGAAACCCCTGTTGCGGCCGAACTCATCGACACCACGAGAGACCTGCTCGCCCGAGGCGTTGCCCGACTGTGCCTTTTTCGCTGTTGGCGAGACGGCCTATCTCAAACAGAATGACAAGGCGCACCGCTTCAGCTGGCAGGGCTATGGCACGCCGGAGCCGCTGCCGGAGACGGCCAGACGGCTGACACCAGTACTTGCCTGCAGGTCACTGGCCGCGGGATACCAACCCCAATTGCACTCAAGCCTGAATTGAAGCGCACCTCACTTGCCCCCCTTCGCGGGAAGGCTTACGACACCATCCACACCCGTTCGCCTGGAAGGATTGTTGATGGGGCTCCAGCTTGATCAGTTTGTCTGGGTTGCCGCAGTGATGACCGGCTATCTGGCCGGTTCGATCCCCTTTGGTCTTGTCCTCACGCGCGCCGCCGGGATTGATTTGCGCGCGATCGGTTCAGGGAATATCGGCGCGACCAATGTGCTGCGTACCGGGCGCAAGGATCTCGCGCTGGCGACATTGCTGCTCGACAGTTTCAAGGCTGGCTTGGTGGCCCTCCTGTTCACAATCCTGGTGACCCCCCAGGTTGGGTTTGTCGCTGGCGCCGCGGCCTTTCTGGGCCATTGCTATCCGGTCTGGCTGAATTTCAAGGGCGGCAAAGGGGTGGCGACATATGCCGGACTGCTCGCCTTTGTAAGCTGGCGCGGGCTGATCTTTGCCGCCCCGATCTGGCTCGGCCTGTTCGCGCTGACACGCATTTCCTCCCTCTCGGCCTTGATTGCTGCAGTGATCGCGCCCATCGGCGCCTTGCTGCTCGGCGAAGACCCGTTCACTGTGGGTGGGCTTGCCTTGCTCTCAGCCTTCGTCTTCTGGACCCATCGCAGCAATATTGCCCGCCTCCTGAAAGGCGAAGAGCCGCGCTTCGGCGCCCCGAAACCCGGCGACACACCCGCCGACGGCGCCGCATGATTGCAGCACCTGTCAGCCCGGAAGGCCGGCGTGACTGGCTGCGACTGGCACGCACGCCCAGTGTCGGCCCGGTCACCTTCTTCCAGCTCCTCACACGCTATCAAACAGCAACTGCCGCACTGGACGCATTGCCTGGCCTGGCGCGCAGCGCTGGACGCAAACGTCCGCTGGTCGCCCCACCCGTCGAACAGGTTGAGCGCGAAATCGAAGCGACCGCGGCCCATGGCGCGGAAATCCTCTTGGCAACGGACAATGCCTTCCCGCCCCTCTTGAAGGCCCTCAAAGCCCCTCCGCCGATCCTGACAGCGCTCGGCAGAACGGAGCTCTTCGAGAAACCCAATGTTGCCATTGTCGGCGCAAGAAACGCGTCGGCTGCCGGGCGCAAGATAGCCCGCGACCTTGCCGCCGAACTGAGCCGTTCTGGCTATGTTACTGTCTCCGGTCTGGCGCGCGGAATTGATGGCGAGGCTCATGCCGCCAGCCTGCAAGGTGGAACCGTGGCCGTTCTTGGCGGCGGCATCGATCATGTCTATCCGCCCCAGAATGAGCGCCTCTATGCCGCGATCGCCGCCGAAGGTCTGATTCTTAGCGAAAGCCCATTCGGCCATCGAGCCACCGCCAAGGATTTTCCGCGCCGCAACCGTCTGATCACGGGCTGTAGCCTTGGTGTGGTCGTGGTTGAGGCAACTGAGCGTTCAGGCTCGCTGATTTCGGCGCGCACTGCCGGTGAACAAGGACGAGAACTGATGGCTGTACCGGGCTCTCCATTGGACCCGCGCGCGGCAGGCACCAACCGATTGTTGCGCGAGGGCGCCGCGCTGGTGCGCGATGCACGCGATGTTCTCGACATTCTCACGGGTCTTGCCAGGCGCGACCTGGCCGCGCCGCCGCCGCCCGCCTTTCCTGGTGATGATCATGGCGACCCGATCCCGGCCTCCCAGATCGAGGCTGTATGTGAGGCGCTAACGCCCTATCCCATGTCGATAGATGAGATTGCGCGCGCGGCCGGAGTTGGAGCCGGCAGATGCGCAGCGATTCTGGTCGAACTTGAGCTTGCTGGCGAGGCAACCACCCTTCCAGGTGCCCTCGCCGTGCGCAATATCGAGACAGGATGCAACACTTGATTACGAATGTGCCAGAAGCAGCTAACCATGACTGGACGGTTTGCAAGCAACTGACTAAGCGTGGGCTTCGGGTGCCGGGGGGACCGATCACCTGCGGTGAGAGGGTCGAGTGTAAAGGGTTTCTTTCGCCATGGCAGCCTTGAAGTCTGTATTTGCTGCAACGGCTCTGGCGATGGCCAGTCCATTTGCGCTGGCACAGTCCACTGAAAGTCAGACTAGAAGCGAAGAGGTGATCCTTATCGCGGACTCCCTGTTCGAAAATGAACAGGAAAATTCCGTCATCGCTGAAGGCAATGTGGAAGCCAGGTATCAAGGGCGAATCCTGAAAGCGGACCGCGTGGTTTATAGCCGGAGCACCAACAAGGTGCGCGCCACCGGCAATGTCATCATCCTCGATCCCGACGGCACGGAACGTTTTGCCGATGAGGTTGAGGTCAATTCCAATCTTTCTGATGGTTATGCCATAGGCTTTTCCGTGCGCATGCCCAATGGCGGCAAGGCCGTCGCCAACAGCGCGATCCGCCAGGAAGGCGGACTGAATGCCCTTGACCAGGTGATCTATACCTCCTGCGAGGTGTGCGACGAAAATGACACGCCGACCTGGGCATTGCGCGCACGCCGGGCTGTTCTGGATGAAGAAGACCAGATGATTTCCTACCGCGACGCGGTTCTGGAAGTGGCAGGCATCCCGGTTTTCTACCTACCCTATTTCGCCCACCCTGATCCCAGTTCGGATCGCCGTTCAGGCCTCCTGTTTCCGGATCTTGGTGTATCCAGCAAGGTCGGCGTTTTCTATCAACAGCCCTATTACTGGGCGATTTCCGATCATCAGGAACTCACCATTGCCCCGGCGGTCTATGAAAAGGTCAACCCGCTACTGGAGTTGGACTATTCCAAACGCTTCTGGTCGGGCCGGCTGAATATCAACACCTCGGTGACACAGGAAAAACTGTTCGACAGCGATGGCGAGCGTATCGAGGAAAGTGACGACAGCGTCCGCAGCCATGTCTTCGCCGATGGCTTGTTTGCCCTGAATCAGACCTGGGACTGGGGCTTTGGCCTGGAGCGCACCAGCGACGATCTCTATCTGCGCCGCTATGATATTGACGGGGAAGGCGACCAGCGCGGCTTGTATACGGGCCGTCCACGCCGCTTGCTGAGCCAGCTCTTCCTGGTCGGTCAGGATGAGGGCTTTTACAGCGAAACGGCCGTTGTGTCGGTCCAGGGCCTGAAAGAAGCCGACGACAATGACACTATTCCGCTGATCGCGCCGGTTGCCTTCACCGAGCAATCCTTTGATCTCGGCAACTACGGCCGCGCCAGCATTGCCGCATCGGCCGCCGCGCTGACCCGCGATGTCGGCGCAGACAGCCAGCGTGTCTCTCTTGGCGGCGACTGGTCCCAGCGCAGCGTGTTGCCCGGCGGGATCCTGCTGGAACCCTTTGCCGATGTCCGGGCCGATTACTATGCCCTCGATGAGGAGGTCTCCGGCGAGTCGAATGTCACACGCGCCGTGGGCAGTGGAGGCGTGCGCCTTTCTTATCCTCTGATGCGGCGCGGCGAGGCGGTGGATATTCTGATCGAGCCGGTTGCCATGGGTGCATGGGGCCTCTCAAACACCAATACTGATCCCATCCCGGTCGAGGATTCGCAATTCTTCGAAGTCGATACGTCGACGCTTTTCGCCTCAAACGGCGCGGCGGGCTATGACCTGTATGAGGGCGATGGCCGCGCGGCTTTTGGGATACGGGCACAAGCGCGCTGGCGTAATGGCGTCACCCTGTCGACCGAAGCCGGTCGGCGCTGGCGTTCAACATCTGATCCAGCCTTTGCCGAGTTTACAAACCTGGACGGCACTGTTTCCGACTGGGTTGCCAACACGCAGATCGATCTTGGCGATTCGCTCAATCTCCAGGCCAATATGCGGCTTGATGATGATACGCTGGAGCTCAACCGGCTGGATGCCAAGGTTGAGACTTCTTTCTGGCGCTTCCGCGGCTCGGCGCAATATTTCCGGCTGGCCGACAGTATGCGCCCGACCGGGCAAGGCGAGGAAGGGGCTCTGCTTCGCGCCTCTCTGCGGGTCACTGACCGGTTTTCCCTTTCCTATTCGCAACAACGCGACCTGGAACAGCAATTCGACAATAGCCGCATCATTGGCGTCAGCTACAGCGATGATTGCTCGGTCTTCACAGTAGGTTATCAGCAACGCGACAGCCGTGACCGTGACCTGGGGCCATCTGAGAGCATTACATTCCGCTTCACGCTGCGTTCGCTCGGCGCATTTGGCTCCTCGGAGCTGGATTAGACCGCCACAAAAACAGCCCATTTTCATATCAGTGTGCGGCTGGTCGTTGCACCAAGAGCCAAGGCCAGTATGGTCAGGGCGAAATCCACCGGCTAACAGTCGGAAACGCGGAGAGAGTATATGTTCGTGATGCGCGCCCTGGCGATCTTTCTGGCAGGCTTGGCCTTGGCTGTACCAGCACTTGCCCAGACGCCGACGCAATCGACCGAAAGCGAAAGCCAGCGCCTGGAAGGCATTGCCGCGATCGTGAACGATTCCCCGATCTCTTATTCCGATGTGCGCGAACGCGCCCGCCTGCTCCTGTTGAGCCTCGGCGCCCAACCAACGCAACAGGAAATTACCCAGATCACATCCCAGGCCCTGCAACAGTTGATCGATGAAAAGCTGCAATTGCAAGAAGCTGCAGAATGGGAAGTGGGCGTCTCTGAAGCTGAAATCGCCGGCTCGATTGAAGACATGGCGGCTCAGTCCGGCCTCACGCGTGACCAGCTTTTCCAGCAGCTTCTGGCATCAGGGATCAACCCAACCAGCCTGGAAGAGCAGATGCGCGCGGAAATTGCGTGGCGGCGCGTGATGCAAGGTGTTTATGGCTCGCGCATCCGAATCTCTGAAAACCAGGTCAATGAAGAACTGAAACAACTGCGCACATCGGCTGAGAAAACTCAGTACCTGCTCAGTGAGATCTTTCTTTATGCACCAGACCCGGAGAGCCAGGCTCAGGCCATGGACGCGGCCTTCTCAATCCGTGCTCAGATCGTTCAAGGCGCACCTTTTCAGGTCGCCGCCCAGCGCCTTTCTTCCGCACCTACGGCTGCGACTGGCGGAGATATGGGATGGGTCTCTCTGGAGGACATCGACCAGACGGTCGCGACAGTTGTCTCGGAAATGCCTGGCTCGGGCATCAGCGACCCGATCGCCGTATCAGACGGGATTTATCTGATCGCAACCCGCGCCAAACGCGAGCCGCAGGAAGCAGTCATCCAGGTGTCCCTGACACGACTGTTAGCCCGCGACGGTAGCGCCGAGGATCTTGCCAACGCGATTTCGGAGATTGAAACTTGTGAGGACATCGAGTCCATCGCAGACGAGTCCGAC
>JALEGE010000005.1 GCA_022760335.1 Hyphomonadaceae bacterium | reverse complement strand
TTGGTATCGATGTCGGCCGACTGGGCGGTTTGGCGACTTTCCTTGTCAATTGTGCCCTTGTTATCAGCCTTGCCTGGCTGATCTCACGCCTCTTCTGGCTGGTTCTGGCTGGCGTGGAGTATCGTGTCGAGCCAGACGCCACCGCCGGGTCACGTAGTGGCGTGCAGGCGATTGCAGATTATTCCGTTCTCGAACGTCTGTCCCCCTTTCGCGCCGGCGAGGCTGTGCCACAGATTTCGGCACAGTCTGCCGCGGAAGAAAATGCGCCGGATACGGCCCTCAACCTGACCTTTCACGGTGCGCGGCTCGATGGCGATGAGGCCGGTGTTGCGTACATTTCTGTCGGCAGTGAGCCCCAGGCGCGGTTCGCGATTGGCGACAGGATTGGCACTCAGCAGGCTGTGCTGGAGCGAATTTACAGCGATGGTGTCATCCTTCGCCGCGAGGGCCGGCTCGAGAAGCTGCAAAGGCGCAACGAGTCTGCCATTGTCTCGCTGGGAAGCCGCCGCAATAGCACCAGTATTGACGGAGTTTCTGTCGCTGATGCGGTGCCTTCGCAGGGGCCAGTTGCAAATGCGGGACAGACAAGTGCCGTCTCCACGGCAGATGCAAGTAATACAATTGAAACGCAAATGCTGCGCAGTGATCTTGTGGAACTGACCCAATCGATCCGACTGGAGCCGCGAGAGGCGCTTGGCTATAGCGGATATGCGGTCTATCCCACACGGCGCAGCTTTCTCATGGCTCAGGCAGGGTTGCGCCCTGGAGATATTGTTGTCTCCGTTGGCGGCCGGGACATGGCCGCGTATGAGGATTTACAGGCGGCGCTGGATGATCTGGATACCAGCGCCACAATGACGATGGCAATTGTGCGCGATCAGGCGCTTGTGGACGTCAATATCCAGGTGACGGACTGACGGGTAAGGCGAAAGAGCCAGGAGTAGGGTGATGGTCAATCTGAAATACGGGTCGCTCTCGCGCGGTGCTTTGCTTGCGTTGGTCGGATCATTCTCGGTCGCACCAGCGTTGGCTCAGGTCAGTGGGCCAAGTGGCGCGATCACTCAGAACAGTTCCGGTGTTGGCAGCCATATCGTCAATCTTCAGGATGTCGAAATGTCGGTCTTGATTGACGATGTTTCGACCATCACCGGATACACATTCATCGTACATCCTTCCGTGCGCGGTCAGGTGACGGTCTCTTCCCAAGTGCCGCTTTCTACGGAGGAAGTGTTCCAGGTCTTCCTCTCAACCTTGCGGGTGCATGGGTTCACCGCGGTGCCGGGCGCCAATGGCGTTTTCAAGATCGTTCCTGAACAATCGGCCACGGCCGAGGCTGCCCTGGCGAGCAATGCGGTGACGGGCGACCAAGTTGAAACAGCCGTTTTCCGGGTGCGCAGCGTGGACGCCATGGAAGTTGCACGGCTCGTCAAACCGGTGACAAATGCCCAGGGTCAGGTGCTGGCCAGTTCGCAAAGCAACTCCGTGATTATCGTGGATTATGCGACCAATATCGCGCGCGTGCGCCAGATCATCGATCGGCTGGATCAGGACCGTTCCTCGATTGTCACGATCAAGCTTTCCAACATGTCAGCAGCGGAAATGGCGACCACCGTGAACGCCCTGAATGCCGGCCAAAGCAATGCATTCCAGTATGATGTTGGTGCGGTTGCTTTGGATACAGGCAACACGCTGGTCCTGCGCGGTGCACAGGAGGATGTCGACCGGGTTGCACAGATTGTCGAGAGACTGGATCGCGAGAATGAACTTAGCCAGGAGTCGCTCGCCGTTCGCCAGCTGCAGTTTGCTCAGGCTTCGGATATCGCGCCGATCCTGCAATCCATGGGGGGGCGTATGGTGCGCTCCATGTCGGTCGGTGGCGCAGATGTTCAGGAACCGGCCATCGAGGTGCACGAGCCGACAAACTCTATCATCTTGAATGCCGAACCACAGGTTTTGCGCCAGCTGAACAAGATCATTGATGATCTGGATGTACGCCGGGCGCAGGTTTTGGTTGAGGCCATTGTGGTGGAGCTTTCGGACACGGCAACGCGTGAGCTTGGTCTGCAGTTTATCGTCGGCGGAGGAGAAGACGATACGGTCCCCTTTGTCAGTACGAATTTCTCGCGTTCCACGCCCAATATTCTCTCGCTGGCTGGCGCCTTGATGGTGGATGGCGACAGTGATGGCGGTTCAGCCTTGAGGGATCTTGCGATCAATTCGCTCTTGTCGACCAATGGCGCGCTGCTCGGCTTTGGCGGGCAAAATAGTGACGGCACGGTGTTTGGGGCAATTGTGAATGCTGTTGATCAGGATACCGACTCCTCGATCCTATCGACGCCATCGGTCTTGGCGCTCGATAATGAAACGGCGTCATTTTTGAGTGGTCAGGAAATCCCCGTTACCACTGGCGAGACCCTCGGCACGAACAATTCCAATCCCTTCCGCACGGTGGAGCGTCAGGATGTTGGTGTGCAGCTGGATATCACGCCGCAGATCAGCCAGGGCGATACAATCCGCCTGAATATCCGCCAGGAAGTTTCTTCTGTGGATGAGACAATTGTCTATTCCTCGGCTTCCTTCGATTTCATCACCAACAAGCGCGAATTGGAGACCACCATTCTCGCCGATGATGGAGATATCATCGTCCTGGGTGGTCTGATTCAGGAAGAAGAGTCGGTTTCAGTCAGCAAGGTGCCTCTACTGGGTGATATTCCGATTTTGGGCCGCGCCTTCCGCTATGACAATGTCAATGCGACGCGCCGCAATCTGATGGTTTTCCTGCGTCCGACCATCGTGCGCGACTCCTCCCAGATGCGCGATGCGACTCAGCGCAAGAGCAATTTCATGATCGAGGCTCAGCGCAATGCGACACCGGATGGTTTCTCCAGCCTGGAGGAATTGCTGCGTGAGCTGGAAGAAGGTGTCAGATAGGCATATCCTGCGGGCAGAGCCAGTTTTGAAAGTACAGCCTGTGGATAGTGGACCGAGCGTCGGAAAACTCAATTACGCCTACGCCAAGGAGAACGGTGTCGTGCTCCTGAATGGTGAGGATGGTCCTGTGCTCGGCTATCGCCCCGATGCCGCGCCAATGGCGCTTGTCGAGGCTCGTCGTGCGGTGGGTCAGAAAGTACGGATGCAACAATTGGATCCGGCCACATTCGAGCGCACCTTGTCAGAAGTCTATGCCACGGCGGGCCTGGATGGCAGCCAGATCGACGATGCACTCGAAGCCGACGGAAATCTCGGCAGTTTGGCCGCCGGGCTGGATGAAAATGCCGACCTGCTGGACAATTCCGAGGACGCCCCGGTCATCCGCCTGATCAATGGCCTGATCGCGGAGGCCGTGCGCAGCAAGGCCTCTGATATTCATATCGAGCCTTATGAGGACCGGCTTTCGATCCGCTTGCGGATTGATGGTGTTATGCGTGAAGTGCTCTCACAGTCGCGTCGGGTCGCGCCATTGCTGGTCTCGCGTATCAAGGTGATGGGCCGGCTGGACATTGCAGAAAAGCGTATTCCGCAGGACGGGCGCATCTCGCTCAGCCTCGGGTCGCGCGCGATTGATGTGCGCGTTTCCACCCTGCCATCGCGCTATGGCGAGCGGGTGGTGCTGCGCCTGCTCGACAAACAGCAGGCCCGGCTGGATCTTGTCAGTCTCGGCATGCCTGAGGAGATGTTGGAGCGCATGTACAGGCTGCTCGCTCAGCCGAATGGTATCATCCTCGTCACCGGCCCGACTGGCTCCGGCAAGACGACCACGCTTTATGCCGCGCTGACGCATCTGAATGACAATTCCCGCAACATCCTCACGGTGGAAGATCCCATTGAGTATGGCCTGGATGGTGTTGGCCAAACCCAGGTGAACACCAAAGTCGGGATGACCTTCGTCACCGGCCTGCGCGCCATCCTGCGACAGGACCCCGATGTGGTGATGGTTGGCGAGATCCGCGATGCGGAGACCGCAGAGATCGCTGTGCAGGCTTCGCTGACGGGGCACCTGGTCTTGTCCACGGTGCACACCAATTCTGCCGCCGCCGCGATCACCCGCCTGCGGGATATGGGCGTGGAATCCTTTCTCTTGGCCTCCACTGTGGCCGGCATTCTGGCCCAGCGCCTGGTGCGGCGCCTGTGCGAGCATTGCAAGACGCCATATCAGGCCGATGCGGCAGAACTCGCAATGCTCGGTTTGCCGCCAGGTGAGGCTCGAACCTTCTGGCATGCGCAAGGTTGTCCGGAATGCGGCGGGCGTGGGTTTGAGGGGCGCATCGGTCTCTATGAGTTGATCGTCACCGATCCGGGGCTGAGAACTCTGATCCATGATGATGCGCGCGAACAGCAGCTTGAAGACCATGCGCTTTCAGGCGGCCAGACACTCCTGGCTGCGGGCGTCAGCCATGTCCTGGCCGGGCGAACTTCTGTAGGTGAAGTGATGCGGGTCGTGCGTCCTGGAGGCGATGACAATGGCGGCGTTTGAGTATCAGGCTCTTGATGCCAGTGGCCGCAAGCTGCGCGGGGTGATCTCTGCAGACAGTCAGAAAGCCGCGCGACGCGAATTGCGCAAACAGGCGCTCACGCCCTTGAAGCTATCTCCGACGCGCGCGGATACGAAAACGGGTCAGGCGCGCTTTGGCCGAAAGCTCTCGCCGAAAGATCTGGTCTTGCTCACGCGTCAGCTCGCCATGCTGATTGGCTCCGGCCTGCCAGTGGAAGAGGCGGTGAATGCTGTCAGCCAGTCGGCAGAGAAGCCGCAAATGCGCACTGTGCTGGCTTCGGTGCGCGCTGGCGTGGTCGAGGGACGTTCCCTGTCGGATGCCATGGGCGAGGAGGCGCGCACCTTCACGCCCTTTTACCGCAGCGTTGTCGCCGCAGGCGAGGATGCTGGCGCGCTTGGCGCCGTTCTGGAGCGCATGTCTGGGCATCTGGAAAAGTCACAGGCGATGCGGCGCAAGATCACTGCCGCGCTGATCTATCCCACCATTCTCGCACTGGTCGCCCTCAGTGTGATTATTGCGTTGCTCGTTTTCGTTGTTCCCCGCGTGGTCGAGCAATTTGATACGCTGGACAAGGCGCTGCCAATGTTGACTGAGATCATGATCACGGTGTCGGGTTTCCTCCAGAACTGGGGACTGGTTTTGCTGGGCGGGCTTGTGCTGGCTGGGTTTGTGCTGAACCGAATGTTGGCGATGACGACCTTTCGGCGTCGGTTTGACAGGTTGGCCCTGGCCCTGCCGGTGATCGGACCTGTGCTGCGCTCGGTCTCGGCGGCGCGGTTCGCACGTACATTTGCAACGCTCGCCAATGCCGGCGCGACCGTGCCCGATTGCCTGCGCGCGGCGCGCGAGACGACGCCAAATCTTGTGGTCCGCGATGCGGTGGATGAAGTGATGGCGAATGTGCGTGAGGGTGGCTCGCTCAGCGCGACCATGGCCCAGACCGGAGCCTTCCCGCCGCTCATGGTGAACCTGGCCGCCAGTGGCGAGGCCGGCGGCAATCTGGGCACCATGTTCGACAAGGGTGCGAGCTATCTGGAAGAGGAATTCGACGCGGCTACTACGCTGGCACTGGGCGTTCTGGAGCCGCTGATAACCGTCGTTATGGGCGGCATGGTGATGTTGATCAT
>JALEGE010000047.1 GCA_022760335.1 Hyphomonadaceae bacterium | reverse complement strand
GCTTTCGACGAGCGGCGTCGGATGCTCGCGCGCGCCAACAATGTCGACCCGACTTGGCCGGTACGGGATGTAGACCCCGCTTTGCTCACCGAGCACTCGCGGCAGGTCCAAGGTATTGAACGCCAGTGCTTCGATCTTGGGGGTTTGGTCTACACTCGCTTTGACCGGCTTTGTGATGGGCGTTGCCCGCATGGCTTTGAAGAGCACGCCCGGCTTTGCCTTCGGCGGCGCCGCGCGCGTCTCGCAGTCGGGTTGGGCTGTCGCGCGTTTGATGATTGGAACCGTAGACGCGACGTCTGCAACTGTCTCCCGCGCCAAAACTGCAGGTCTGATCTGCCCTGGGATCTTGTCGATCACGTACAAGCGCACGGCCACGCTGGTGCCCTGCTTGTGATAGCATTTATCGAGCCGGATGGATGTGCGGACCGTGCAAGAGGCAAAGGTGTCTTCGTAGATTTTCGCAAGCTTTGCGCTCGTCGTGAACCAGTCCGGCATGATCGCGACGATCCGCCCCCCCTTCCCTAGCCGCGTGATGGCAGCGCGCAGATGACGCACCGCTGCGAACTCGTCTGCCCCTCGTCCCATTGACCGCGAGAATGGCGGGTTCATCAGGATCAGGCTTGGCTGCACTGCAGCGCCGAGATGGGAGGCCAGCATGGCCCCATCGATCCCTGTGAGGGTGGCCTTGGGAAACAGCAGTGCCAGCTTCTCACGCCTGCGCGGATCGATTTCGTTGAGATGCAATGCGCTGACATCGGGCAAAGTTGCCACGAGAGCGCCATGTCCGGCGCTCGGTTCAAGAACGATATCAGTTGCGAGTGGCTGCGCCAAAATCATGGCCAGGCTTGCGAGGTCTGCGGGCGTCGAGAATTGCTGATACCTGATCTGGTCTTCACTTCTGACCGTATGTGTCGGCAGTGCCTCGATAAGCGCACTGATCTCCGAGATCTGGTGCAGCATCTGAGGCTTGTTCAGCATTCCGGCCATGTGGCGCGTCAATGCCGCCTCGAGCAGGTCAAAGGCGTCCCTCTGGCTCCAGGTGCCGTTTGCGGAGCCCTCCCCGTAGAGCTGGCGCATCGTCTCAAACAGGCGTTGCTTGTTCGCCAGTCCGGCTGCGATGGCGTGCTGGATTTCGGTGATTGCGGCGTCCAGCTTCTGACTGGATTGTTCAAAAAGGTCGGTCACGGTCTGCTCCTGATGCTGAACCGCATCAGGTCATCCCCCTTCCCTCTCGCCTTGGGGTTATGAGCCCGTGATCACTACAGGCTATGCGACAAGGGGTGGCCGGCAGCGACGGGGATTCGGGACCGGTACCATTCCGATGATATCGGTTTGACTTCTAGCGCCGAAAATGTTCATAAAACACGAACTGGGTCGCAGAACTGCGATTCATCGAAAGGCAGACGCATGTCCTACACCGTGAACACACTGCGAAATATGACCAGATCCTGCGAAATGATGCGCGATCGGGTCAAAGCTGTGGTGTTCAAACCTGATGAACGCAAGGTCCTCGATATCACCTTTGGGCCTACGGCGGCAGCGGAATTGGTCGGAAGAACGCCTGAAGCGCTTGCCAAGGCAGAGAAGGAGGGGCGTCTCGCGCCTCCGAAACAGCTCAACAATGGCCGCCGCTATTACACGCTCGAAGACCTTACTCATATTCGCAAGGCGCTGAACATTCATCCGGGCAAGCTAGCCCATGAGAATGCGGTTGTAGTAGCCGTGCAGAATTTCAAGGGCGGCGTCGGCAAGAGTACGATTACCAAGCATTTCGCCGATTTTCTCGCACTGAACGGATATAGCGTTCTCGTGATCGACTGCGATCCGCAGGCGTCAACGACAACTATGTTCGACATCCAGCCCGAAGCACTTATCGATGAAGAGGAGACTTTAGGAAACTTCCTGTCGCCTCGCAGTACATTCGATGATTTCAGGAAGGCAATCCGAGAAACCGCTTGGCCTACAATCAAAATAGTGCCGTCAAGCCTTGGCCTGCAGGATGCAGAGTGGGACCTCACGGCAACGTTGACGGAGGGCGGACAAGCAGTGCGCGAGGGACTTCAGCGTCTCCGTATTGGCATCGACAGTATCATCAAGGACTTCGACGTCGTCTTGCTCGATCCTCCGCCGGCTATGGGGTTCCTGGGCCTCAATGTGATGGCCGCCGCAACAGGTATGCTTATCCCGGTTCCGGCAAGGCAGCTCGACTACCTTTCAACCATCCATTTCATGGACACGATCGCCGAGAATATCGAGATCCTCGAGGATCACGGAACGCCTGTTGATTACGGGTTCATTCGCGTCGTCTGCTCGGCCTACACCCCCAGCAAGCCAGGTGAAGCCGACATGTGGAAGATGATGAAGGCCACATATGCCAATTTCCTGCTGAATCAGCCGATCCTAGCTTCTGAGGAAATCAAGAATGCCACTCAAGCATTCCGGTCGATCTATGAAAGCAAGCCTTCAGCTGCGCACGCAACCTACCAGCGTTGCCGGGACAATCTCAACGCAGTCTTCGGAGAAGTTCTGAACGAAATACATGAGCAGTGGCCGTCGAAGAGCATTTCGAGACGGTCATCTGACACGGCAGGGAGTGTTGCAGCGTGAGCCGTCGTTCATTGATTGGCGAGGCCCTCGCCTCCCCTGCCCCTGACCAGCCTTCCGTCTCTGAAGCCAAGGACGCTGCAGGGGCAACCGCATCGCGCAATTTCACAACACGTCGGCTTGAAGGCTTCACGGAAGCGGCGCGGATGGTCAAGCGCCCGACCATCCGGCTCAAACCTGCAGAATGTTCGATCTGGCCGGGAAACGCCCGTGATTACGAACAGCTCACCGAACCCCGTTTGCGATCTCTGATTGAATCGATCCAAGCAGAAAACGGGAACCGCATCCCAGTAGTCGTGCGCCGGAAACAGCAAGGTGAGCTGCAGTACGAACTGATCATTGGCACAAGGCGCCACTGGGCTGTCGCGTGGCTCAACGCCAATCACTACCCGGATATCGAGCTCGTCGCGATTATCGAAGATCTCGATGACGAAGCTGCGTTCCGCCTTGCTGATATCGAGAACCGCGAGAGGGAAGATATCTCAGATTTAGAGCGCGGTTTGAACTACAAGGCAGCAGTCGATACTTATTACGATGGCCTTCAGGCCCGGCTTGCTGAACGCGTAAAGATCTCGAAATCTACGCTCGCCCGGTACATCGGCCTGACAGAGATCCCGCAAACAATCGTAAGCGCATTTGCGTCGCCAATGGAGCTTCAGGTGCGGTACGGTGACAAGCTTCTTCCAGCCATACGCAACCCATCGCTGCGCCCTAGGATGGAGGAAGCAGCAAAGCAGATCGCTGCGGAGCAAAGTTTCCGGCAATCCGGAGACGAAGAGCCAATTTCTGGCCCTCAGGTTGTTGTCCGTCTGCTCAAGGCAGTTTCGGGCAGGCCTGGCCGTGTTCAGAAAGCCGTAATCGAAGCGGCGGGATCGTCCATTGGTGTCATCGAAAAGGATCGTGCACGAGGGCTCACGATAACGATCAACCCCACTGATTTGAGCGCTGACGAAATCCTCGATGCATTGCGCCCTCTGATTGAGAAGGCGAAGATTCTAAAAAGGCCTGCCCCATGAAGGAGGGTTTCGGACCCACCTATGGCCATGTGTTCACCACTCTGAAAATGTGGTTTTTATCGTTATATTTCATATGTTTATCTCACTTGTCCCACATGTGGGACAGCGGCAGATTTACTGGGCGAAGAACGTGAGCGAGAAAGATCAGTCCTCCTCCGGTCGCCGGGTGCAGTTCGAGATGTTCTTCACGCTGCCTGATTTCAGCGACATCTCGCTGCGGGACTATCAGGAGACCATGCAGCGTCCTTTCTTCAGCCTTTCGAAGAAGAAGCGCCTGAAACCCATTGAGTACCTCAGTCCGGATAAGTCGGTCACCGTGCATGTATCAGCCAACCCAGCCTATGGGATGGCGACCATCTGGGATGCAGATATCATGATCTATCTGGCGTCCCACCTCAACGAATTGCGCGAGCGGGGTGACAACGACCTGTCGCCGACCATTCGTGTTCAACCTGGCGATCTTCTCAAGCGAATCTGCTGGGGTGTAAGCGGGCGCGCTTATGAGCGACTGATCGCAGCGCTTGATCGTCTTCAGGCCACGACGATCAAGACGAACATCCGCGCGAACTCCAAATCCCGCGAGACCACATTTTCGTGGATCGATAGCTATACTCATCTCGTTGATGAACGAACCCAGCGTTCGCTTGGGATGGAAATCACGCTTTCCAAGTGGTTCTTCGACGGGGTCATGGACAAGCGAAATGTCCTTGCGATTTCGCCTTTGTATTTCGAGATAACGAGCGGACTTGGGAAATGGCTCTACCGCGCCGCTCGCAAGCACGCTGGTGGCAATGGGCCAGAAGGTTTCACGATTGGCTTCGAAACTCTTCATCAGAAAAGCGGCAGCGAAAGCTCCCTACCCTCGTTCAAGAACAAGATTCTTGAATTGGCGCGAGCTAACAACCTGCCGGATATCAGTCTGGAGGTCATTGGAGCAGAGACGCCGCGTCCAAAGCTGAAGATGGTGATGCGTCGCCATCTCGAAAAACCTTCTGGAAAAATCGAGGATAGTGGCTCTGTCACCACGGAGAGCAGAGCCCAGCGCATTCAGCGCGCAACCCCCGAAAAGGCAGCCAAGGTCAGCCCTCCGCCGGAATTCGTTGATCCTGCCCTCGTGCGCAAGCTCCTTGCAACAACGAGTGCGAGCTTGCGCCCCGAACAGCAAGCCGATGCATCAGCCGCATTGGACAGCAACGCAAGCCAATCTCAGTCACGACGGAGGGGAGGGGGCGCGCAAGACACTCTTGATCCCGAAATCTATCAGGCCATCCGTTCTGAATGTCCTGGTTGGGATCTCGATGTGCTGATGCGGCAATTCGATTCCTTTCTGAACAGCAATCCCCATGAGTTGCCAAGGAACTACTCGAAGCGGTTCTACGGCTTCATGAAGAAGCACCACGAGCGCAACAAGCATACGCTTCCGGGCTTTTGAAGGTCGCGCCCGTCTGTGGGACCGGTTATGTGCGTCCGGCGCGCTAGTAGCGCCGTCGCCCAGCTTCAGACCGGTGACAGTCTGCGGCAAGCATCGCGATTGATCGGAAATATAAGAACGGTCTCATGATGTACGCCCGTTACCGAACGTGTTTTCGGGAATCACGCCACTTACCCCGCCCGATCAGAAAACTACGTCTACGTTCGGCACCTGCTAAAGAATTGCCGACAAGACCCAAGAGCACCAGCATTGAACACTCCGCGAGTGCTTCAGCCGGTCATCTTTGACTGAAATCAGCCATGTAACGTGGAAAGGTCGGACCAGCTTGCAGATCGCCTAAGCCTCCACTTCGGGCACAGCTTCCAAGAAGCGCGACGTGTCAGCCGGCAAGCTGGAGGAAAAAGGACGCCGCCAAAAGCCATTCCCGAAAACACGTTCAACCGGAGATACCAGATTTCCGAAAACACGTCCGTTTCAGCCTCGGGGCAAATGGGGATCAGAAAGTTTGGGATCGACGCACCATATGTGAATCGGAACGCTAACTGATCCTCTGGCCTCACGCTCTGAGCCGCGCTTTCAAAGTTATCAACAGGGCAGGGAGGTGGCCAACGTGTGATCGGGCATCAGATGACGTGTTATTAGAATCTGGCGGTCGTGCTATCAGAAACCGAACATCGTGTTATCAGATTCGACATAGCGACCCCGACTCGCGAGAAATCAGGAGTTTGCAGGCTGATGGCGAGCAGGTAACCTCTTAACCTTAGAATCTAAATCCCCTAACGTTTTCGCCTGCGGCGGATTTGTTATTGATTTGATTCAAGATTAAGGAAGACCGCGCTCTCGCTTCGAGAATGACCTCGCCCGAGAGACGCGCAAATTCCATAAGAATCAGACGTCCGCAACTGAGCGGGGTCACGTCCGTCAATGAGGTGTAATTTGGGGTGTGGTCACCGGGCTGCATGGTCAGGCGGCCTTGGGTGTAATCTGTAGCGGCTGAGCCTCCTC
>JALEGE010000046.1 GCA_022760335.1 Hyphomonadaceae bacterium | reverse complement strand
CGCAGCACTTCCAATCCGAGCCCGCCGCCGCCGGAAACCCTGCAGGATGAGCAACCGAAAGCGAGTGAAGCGCGCCGCGGAGCCGGGGAGCAGACCGGCAATACAGCAGCAGTCACGGCACTGATCAGTCAGCAAATGTTCTATTGCTGGGATGATGTCGACGACTTACCCAATCCAGAACGCCTGAATGTGACCATAAAAATGCAACTGAGCCGCGATGGATCAATCAAGGACGGGCCGGATCTGGTAAACCCGGCCCGACCACCGATTGGTGACCGGTCTATGGGCGTGGCCATTGAGCGGGCCCTGCGCGCCGCGCGCAAGTGCGCACCTTACCGCCTGCCGGAAGGCGCGGATGAATATTATGATGACTGGGACGAAGTCACCTTGAATATCGGCCCGGCCTATAGGAACTAGAGCTTCAAAGGAGAGGTCCCCCATGTTGAAACGTCTCTTATTGGTGCTGGCCATGCTGGTCGCGCCCCTGGCGGCCACGTTGCCAACCGCCCATGCCCAGATTGTGGTCAATGTTGGTGAGGGGACGTACAAGCCCTATCCCATCGCCGTGCCACGCTTTGCTGCCGCCACCCCTGAGGCCGAGCAATATGTCGATGAGCTGACCGAGGTCGTGCGCAACGATCTGGCGATGACGGGTCTGTTCGAACTTGCCAATGAGGGCGCGTTCATCCAGCGCGACCTGGATATCAATGTCGAGCCGCGCTTTGCCGACTGGAGGGTGATCAATGTTGACGGACTGGTTGTCGGCGAGGTGGACATCCTGGCTGATGGCCGCGTCGTACTGTCGCTGCGCCTGTGGGATATCAATGGCGGACAACTCTACCAACTCGACAGCAAGCCCGGATACCAAGGGGCCCTGTCGCCTGATTATATGCGTACGCTGGCGCACCAGGCCGCCGATGCCATTTATACCCGGCTGACTGGCGAGGATGGTTATCTCAACACCCGTATCGTCTTCATCGCCGAGACCGGACCGCGCACCAATCGCGTCAAGAAACTCGCCATCATGGATGCCGATGGAGCCAACTATCAGGAACTGACGACAGGCGTGCACACCATCATCACGCCCCGCTTTTCCGCGTCTGATCAGATCATCACCTATATGTCGTATGAAGGCGGGCAGGCGCGTGTCTATCTGTTCAATATCGCCAATGGCCGCCAGGAAGTGCTGGGCAATTTCTCCGGCATGACCTTCGCCCCGCGCTTTTCGCCCGACGGCAATTCGGTTTTGTTTTCACGCGCGGAGAGCGGCAATTCCGATCTCTACATCATGGATCTGCGTACGCGTCAGTCGCGCCGCCTGACCACGCATCCGGCAATCGACACCTCGCCCTCCATGTCGCCAGATGGCAGTGAGATCGTGTTCAATTCTGACCGGGGCGGCAGCCCGCAGCTCTATGTCATGAATACCGATGGAAGCGCCCGCACATGCCCAAGCGGCGGGCGCGATGTGGCGTGCCGCATCACTTTCGATCGTGGCCGGTATTCCACGCCTGTCTGGAGCCCGCGCGGCGATCTCATCGCCTTCACCAAACAGCTGCAGGGCAAATTCTATATCGGCGTGATCGGTGTGGATGGCCGAGGCGAGCGTTTGCTGACGGAATCCTATCTTGATGAAGGTCCGACCTGGTCGCCGAATGGCCGGGTGATCTCCTTCTTTCGGGAAAATCAACCTGGTGTTGGTCCGAAGCTCTGGTCAATTGATCTAACGGGCCGTAATCTACGTCGGCTGGAGACGCCCACGGATGCGTCGGACCCGGCCTGGTCTCCGTTGCTGGAACAGTAGTTGCGGCAATTGTGCAACAGGTCGGACTGCAAAAAAAATCACCACACTTGAAACATTACAACGTCATGAAGTTGACATTCACCCCGGCTACAGCCTGTTATCTCCTCGGAGGCAGAACATCTTGGAGCGTTCACCTATGAAAACCTTACTCAAGACCGTGGCCGCAACCGGCCTGCTCATCACCGCTGCGGCCTGTGCGTCGCAGCCCGAACCGGAACCCGCCCCCGCCCCTGAGCCGGTGGTGGTGCCCGAGCCGGCGCCTGAGCCCGAGCCGGTTCCGGAGCCGGAACCCGAGCCCATGCCCGAGCCGGCCTATACCGGTCCGGTCAAAGGCTCTCTCGAAGACTTCCGCGTGAATGTCGGCGAGCGTGTCTATTTCGATCTCGACCAGGCTCGCCTGGACAGCGATGATCGTGATATCCTGATGCGTCAGGCTGCGTGGCTGCAGTCCTATCCCGACACTCGCATCCTGGTTGCCGGTAACTGCGATGAGCGCGGCACCCGCGAGTACA
Organism: Hyphomonadaceae bacterium; assembly: GCA_022760335.1. Taxonomy (GTDB): domain Bacteria; phylum Pseudomonadota; class Alphaproteobacteria; order Caulobacterales; family Hyphomonadaceae; genus UBA5336. Next base: position 8,633 of record JALEGE010000046.1, on the reverse strand, counting down.
ACCTCGCCCTGGGTGAGCGTCGTGCGTCGGTTGTGAAAGACTTCCTGGTCAGCCAGGGCGTCGATCCGGCTCGTATCGACACGATCTCTTACGGCAAGGAGCGCCCGATCGCTGCTGGTTCGAATGAGCAAGCCTGGGCGCAAAACCGCAACGGCTTTACTCAGATCACCTCGGGCGTGACCGGCTAGGTCCTTTCCCGAAGGTTTTTCTGCATAATGCGGCCGGGCTGCCATATTTTGGCCCGGCCGCAGTTTTATCTGGGTATCATGGTCAAGCTTCGCTCTCTTCTCATTATCGTCGGTTTGTGTGGCGCTCTTGTTGCACCCGCTCATGCCCAGGCGCCTATCCGCCAGGGCGTCACCAGTCAGGATGTCGCCAACCAGACCCAGGCCTTGTTGAGCCAGAATGCTGAACTGCGTCTGCAGATCGGCGATATGGAGCGCCAGATCGCGGAATTGCGCGGCAAGGTGGAGACCCTGGAATTCCTGCTCGGGCAAACCCGGGACGAGGTCAATCGCATGCAAGGCGATGATGCGCGGATCGGCGAGGCGCTCTCGCAGATTGAACAGCAGATGACGACATTGTCGCGCCGCCTGGACAGCATGAATGAGCGTGTCGCCAATGTTGGAACCCAGTCCCAGGGCCTGGAGCTCGGGGGCGAAGCCCGTACCGTTACGGTGCGCAATGCAGACGGCTCGGTTACTCAGCGCACCGTGGGCTCTGAAGACGTTTCCGATTCCGGCGGGAGCAACACCACCACACCGCAACCGGAAACTTTCACCGAGACCAGTGGTGCACGGCCAATACAGACGGGGTCTCTGGGGACAATTTCCGCTTCTGATTTGCCTGGCGAGGCAGGTCCGCTGTTTGCCGAGGCAAAGTCTCGGCTTTTGCAGTTCGATTATGTCGGGGCGGAAGCTGCCTTTACAGAGTTCCTCGCCCGGTTTGGCGATGATGCTCAGGCCGGTGAAGCTCAATACTGGCTCGCTGAAGTCCTGTATCAGCAAGAGGAATACGAAGCCTCCGGTTCGGCCTATACCCAGATGATTCAGGCCTTTCCAGATGATCCACGCGCGCCCGATGCGCTGGTGAAGCTGGCGCGGGCCATGCGCTTGATGGGGGAGGCCCAGCGGGCATGCAATGCGTTGAACGCACTGCCACAGCGCTATCCAAACGCCTCGGGCGTGACCGTCAATCTTGCCGCGGTAGAGCGTACCCGCGCCGGCTGTGACGCCTGAAGATATCCAGGCAACATCCCTGAGAGGGTTTCACGCAGCCGTCTGGCCGTGTCTTGATGTGTGGTCTGGTTCCGTTCCCGGCCCCCTGGGTGTCGCGGTGTCCGGTGGTGGGGATTCCATCGCGCTGCTTCACATCGCATCGGCCTGGGCGCATCTGCGTGGTCGCGACCTGCATGTCTTGACTGTGGATCATGGCTTGCGCGTGGAAGCGCGCAGCGAAACGGATTTCGTTGCTGGCCTTGCACGAGAATTGGGTCATGACTGCACACAGTTGACGCTCAATGGCCTGCGTCCGGTTCAGGCTGAAACGCGGCTCGCGCGCCAGCGTATTCTCGCGGCGGCCTGTGCGCGGCAAGGCATTACCACCCTGCTGACGGGCCACACGCGGGACGATCAGTTGGAAACCTTTCTCATGCGCGCGCGTCAGGGCTCGGGATGGTATGGCCTTGGCGGTGTGGATTTGGCCGCGCCTTCACCGGCCTGGCCGGAAGGCCGGGGTCTTAGCCTGGTGCGGCCTTTGCTGGGCTGTACGCGCAGTGATTTGCGCACGGGCTTGCGCAAGGCGGGTCAGGACTGGTGCGAGGATCCCAGCAATCAGGATCGCGCCTATGAGCGCGTGCGCATGCGCAACCTGCTGGCTGGCGATGACGCCTTGCGTGAACGCGTTCGCACACTTCAGACCAGCTTTTCCGTCTTGCGCCGTGCTGAACAATGCGGCCTCGCCAAGGAAATGGGCGCGCGGCTGCATGCCTTCGCCGATGGCAGCCTGCTTTGCGACCTGACCAATTTACGCCCATCTCGGGCCGAGCGTCTGCTTAGCCTTGCGGTGCAATTTGCCGCCGGCCATGCGCGCATGCCGCGGCGCAGCCAGCTGCGGCCTGTGCTGGATGCTCTGGGGCAGGAGGGGGCGCGGTTCACCTGTGCGGGGGCCTGGCTACAGCTTGAAGGCGCGGGGCAGGTGCGTCTGGCGCGCGATCCGGGACTGGTGCAACCTGGTTGGGTAGACGGGGTCTGGGATGGCCGTTTCGAGCGGGCAGAAGCCAAGACTGAGCGCGAGATCCACCCCATGTCGGCACGCAGCTTGCCTGAAACAGGCGCAGATTGGCGCGCTCTTGCCCCAGGCAGGCTCGCCCAGATCCGCAGCATCTGGCGCCAGATGTCGCTTTTGTCACACCGGGATGCGGCTGAGGGAGTCGTTTTCTAAGCAGACGCCCCTATGTTAGTATCCAACATGTTTTCAGAGATGAAAGTCACACCATGAATATGCGAAATCTGGCCATTTGGGGCCTTATCGCGGCGCTGATTATTGGCATGGTGGTTGTCATGCAGGGTAATGGCGCCGCGCGTGATGCCGAGAAGATCTCCTATTCGGAGTTTCTCGCCCTTTCGGAATCCGGCAGCATCACCCAGGTCACCGTGAAGGATACAAGCGCCACCGGGCAGACCGATGATGGCCGCAGCTTCATCACCGAATGGGACGGCCTGGAGATGAATGTCGGTCGCGAACTGGCCGAAAATGGTGCGGATGTGACCTTCAACACCTCCTCGGGCAATACGTTGGGTGCGATCTTCATCAACCTGATCCCTGTGCTCCTGATCCTCGGCCTGTTCCTGTTCATGATGCGCCAGATGCAGGGCGGCGGACGTGGCGGCGCGATGAGCTTCGGCAAGTCGCGCGCCCGCCTGCTGACCGAAAAACATGGCCGCGTGACCTTTGACGATGTCGCCGGTGTGGATGAGGCCAAGGAGGAGCTGCAGGAGATTGTTGAGTTCCTGAAGGACCCGTCCAAGTTCCAGCGCCTCGGCGGCAAGATCCCGAAAGGTGCGCTGCTGGTCGGTCCGCCCGGAACGGGTAAGACGCTGATCGCGCGCGCCGTGGCGGGCGAGGCGAATGTGCCTTTCTTCACGATTTCCGGTTCGGACTTTGTTGAAATGTTCGTCGGCGTCGGCGCGAGCCGTGTGCGCGACATGTTCGAGCAGGCCAAGCGCTCTGCGCCGTGCATCATCTTCATCGACGAGATCGATGCGGTGGGCCGCTCGCGTGGGGCCGGCCTCGGCGGCGGCAATGATGAGCGTGAGCAGACGCTGAACCAGCTGTTGGTCGAGATGGATGGGTTTGAGACCAATGAGGGCATCATCCTCATCGCCGCGACCAACCGCCCGGATGTGCTCGACCCGGCGCTGCTGCGTCCCGGCCGTTTCGACCGCCAAGTGACTGTTGGCAACCCGGATATCATCGGCCGCGAGAAGATCCTGAAGGTCCATATGCGCAATGTGCCGATCGCCAAGGATGTGAACGCCAAGACGATCGCGCGCGGTACGCCCGGTTTCTCTGGCGCTGACCTTGCCAATCTTGTCAACGAGGCGGCCCTTCTGGCTGCTCGGCGCGGCAAGCGCGTCGTTGGCATGATCGAGTTTGAGGACGCCAAGGACAAGGTCATGATGGGCCCCGAGCGGCGCAGCATGGTGATGTCCGAGGACGAAAAACAGCTGACCGCCTGGCACGAAGCTGGCCACGCCATCGTGGCCCTGAAGGTGCCCAAGGCCGATCCGGTGCACAAGGCGACGATCATCCCGCGCGGCCGCGCGCTGGGGATGGTGATGCAGCTTCCCGAAGACGACAAGCTCTCCATGTCGCGCCTGGAAATGACTTCACGGCTCGCCATCATGATGGGTGGCCGGGTGGCCGAGGAACTGCGCTTTGGCGACGATAATGTCACCGCCGGCGCCGGCTCGGATATCCAGCAGGCCACGCGCCTGGCGCGCGCCATGGTAACGCGCTGGGGCCTATCCAATGAGATTGGCCCGGTCGACTATGGTGAGGATCAGGGCGAGGTCTTTCTTGGCCAGCAATTGGTGCAGAGCTCGCATGTCTCGGAAGACACTTCCAAGAAGATAGAGGAAGAGGTTCGCAAGCTGATCCAGACCGGTATGGATGATGCCCGCCGCATCATGACCGATTACAAGGATGATTGGACGGCGATTGCCGAAGGGCTTCTGGAGTATGAAACCCTGACGGGCGACGAGATCAATGGTCTCCTGGCCGGCAAGAAACCTGAGCGCCCCGACAGCGATGCAGAGGATGACGGCCCGGCCTCTGCCGTGCCCGTGATCGGCAAAAAGCGCCCGAAAACCGAAGGCGGCGGGCCTGAAAGCCTGGGTGATCCCAAGCCGGCTTGATTCAGCGCTTGAAACATGAAGCGGAACCGCTACTAGGCACGGTTGTTACTTCGTGAGTCAGTGTCCGCCCGCTCCCCCTCCCAACCGCCCCACAGTGTCGCGACCTTTGGGGGGGTTGGGACGGAGAGCGGGCGGCTCAGGCTGAAAACATCCGCTACCAGGCTCCGCCTTATGATCAAACTCACCAGACATCTGTCCTTTGCTGCCCTGACGCTGGCACTTGCGGCGTGCGGTGGTTCCACCGGCCCATATGGCTTGCCCGAGGGGGCTTTCTGGAGCCAGCTGACGGCCCTGTGCGGCAAGGCCTATGAAGGCCGGGTGACCACCGATTATTCGGCTGACCGGGACTGGAAGTATCAGCGGCTGATCCTCGATGTGGCCGAGTGTTCCGCAGACGGTGTGGTGATGAATTTCAATCTGGATGAGGATCGCACGCGGACCTGGACGGTCACGCCGCAGCCGGGCGGGGCGATCGGTTACCATATCGGGCGCGCGGAAGGCACAGGACCGGGCGTGAGCGGCTATGGCGGCATTTCCACCGAAGGGCCGGACGCTTTAGCCCAGATCTTCCCGATTGATGAGGCTTCAAAGGCTCTCTTCGAAAGTATTGATCTGACGTTTTCTACGGAGAATGTCTGGTCGCTGACCTTCGATCCGGAGGCGAAAACTTTCACCTATCATATCCAGCGCAGAGGCAGCGAACGCCGCATTGCCTTTGATATTTCCGAAGCCGTGCCTGTTGAGAAACCTGAGGGCTGGGAGCCTGCGGATTTTTAAGGGCCACGAAGGTCCAAATAAAGCCTCATGGTGAGCTACGTCGAACCATGAGGCGGGCCGCCGCAAGAGCAACTCCCGCGTTTCGCCCTCGTCCCTAGACTTCGCTTGGGATGAGGGCAAACAACTATATCTTATGGTCCTGGCTTGGCCGCCACATGGCCAGGGTTCTCTACATCCCATTGTTTCAGCCAGCGCTTTGGCGCCTGCTTGCGCCAGACAGCCATCAGGTTTGCTTTCGCCCAATCTGGGTCAAAACGCTCTGGCCGCATCAGGACGATATTGTGCGGCCGGTGATGATCACTGGTGAAAAAAATGTCTGAGCGTACATCTAACAGGAACTCCATCTCGGCAGCATCGACCTTAAAGGCTGGTGCATTGGCATAGTCTTGCGGCGCCCACCAGCACCACATCTTGCCATGCGCCTTGAGATTGGGACTGCCCCAGGAAATTGCCTCTTCGACGTGCGGCAGGTTCAACGCCAGGGCGAAGGCCTTCAGGTCCTCCCAGCCAGTCATCTGCATGGTCAATCCTCAGGGCTTTCCCGCGCCAAGACATACCGGGGTTCCGAGCCGGGAAAAAGGCGCTAAAACGAAGAAATGACGGAGGGACACAAATGGCCGACATTTTCATCTCCTACAAGAAAGAGGATGCGGGCCGTGTTGTGCGCATTGTCGAAGGGCTGCGCGCCGAAGGCTTCACGGTCTGGTGGGATCATGGCATCGCGCCGGGCAACCAGTGGGACCAGACGATCCAGCGTGAGTTGGATGCCTCCAAGGTCGTGGTTGCCGTCTGGTCTGAGGATTCGGTCTCCGCGCCCTGGGTGAAGGAGGAGGCCGGGGTCGGGAAGTCGCGCGGCGCCTTGGTGCCTGTGCGGATTGATGATGTGAACCCGCCTCTGGGCTTCGGTCTGATCCAGTTTGCTGACCTGATCGATTGGGACGGCGATATTGAGGATGGCCATTGGGATTTCTTCATCGAAAGCATCCGGGCAGTCATGGACGGCAAGCCAATTGCGGGGCTGGAAAAGCCGGCGCGCAAGCGACGGATGAGCTTTGTGCCGATTGTCGCTGTGCTCGGTTTGGCTGTGCTGGGCGTGGGCGGCATTCTCGCCTGGAACATGCTGAGCAGCGTGGATTCGGTCAGCTATGACCGCGCCAATTCCGATGGGACGGTAACGACCTCAACGATCAGCCGTTCCACCGCCCCGTCAGAGCCTGGCGAGGCCGAGGAGGCCATGTTCCTTAAGGCCCAGGGCTCTGCGCTGAAGACAGATTACCAGGATGTCTTGCGCAGCTTTCCGCAGGGTTATTATGCCCGCCGCATCCGCGAGGAGATTTTCCCGCTCTGCCGGAATGAACAGCGCGAGATCTGGGCCCGCCAGCAGACGGGTCAGATGCTGCGCGGCGTTACTACACTGGAAAATGCCGCTGGCGAGGCAATCACTTATGCCAGCGCGGATGAGGCGTGTGCCTCTGCCAAGTCGAATGTCGAATATGATGCCAATCGCTATTGCAATGGATTTACGGCCTCAGCCGATGCCCGCAATCCCGAGGTCGCGATGACCTGGGTGGATTGTGTGTGCGAGGAGGCGGGCGGTTCCTGGTGGTGCCTGGTCGACCCGACCTATTCCTGTGTCTGGGAGTATAAATCCTTCGAGTTTGTTGAGGTCTGCGGATGAGCGATCCGAAAGGGCGCGTCCTCGTCATTGCGGGCTCGGACAATTCCGGCGGGGCGGGTATCCAGGCCGATATCAAGGCGATCACAGCCTGTGGCGGCTATGCCATGACGGCGATCAGCGCGATCACGGTGCAGGATACGCGCGGTGTGCATGGCGTCTGGCCGGTGCCCTTTGAGGCTGTGCTGGCGCAGATGGTGACGGCGCTTGCTGATATTGGTGCCGATACGGTGAAGACTGGCATGCTGGCCTCGGCCAAGCTGATCGAACAGGTGGCTGAGACGCTGTCGGAGCGTGCGCCGGGCGTTGGCCGGGTGGTTGATCCGGTGATGGTGGCGACCAGTGGGGACCGGCTGGTCGAGCGCGAGGCGGTAGATGCCCTGTCGAGTGAGCTGATACCGGGTGCGGCCCTGGTAACACCGAATGCGCCAGAAGCGGAGATTCTGTCAGGCAAGGCGGTGGAAACCGTGGATGGCCAGCGCCGGGCGGCTGAAGCTTTGTTGGAACGCGGCGCCCTCGGCGCACTGGTGAAAGGCGGGCATATTGGCGGGCCGATGATTGTGGATGTGTTGCAGACCCATCATGGCGAATGGCTGTTCGAAAGCCCGCGGATCGAGACCCGCCACACACATGGTACGGGCTGTACTCTGGCCAGCGCCATTGCCGCGCATCTGGCGCTCGGGCGTGATATGCCTGACGCAGTGGATGCCGCGCGCGTCTATCTGATCAAGGCCATTGAAACCGCACCGGGGCTGGGCACCGGCCATGGTCCGGTCAATCATGGCTGGCCATTGACCATGTCACAGGATGACTAGGCCGCGGTTTGCATTCAATCCAAGGCAGCAAAGAGGCGCGTGCCCCACGGACGTCTTCAGAGACTTTGATTATCGGCCCAGCTTCGATCGGTCGTCTATTCTGGCATAGATTATGAGAATAATTGCCGCGAGCATCACAATGGCGACAAGCCAGATACTGTCTACCGGGCCGAAAGGTGTGGGAATATCCGGCGTCAGTTCCAGAGCAGATTCGATGACATCCTCAATGAACATGATCATGCCGGCAAAAGCGGCAAAGATCGAGCCCCAGATGGTGCGACTTTGCGAGAGGGGCTTCTGAGAAGAACCGGTCGATGTTTGCGAACCGGGCATTGGTCCTGGCAAACGCGGATCGTGAGCAGGTATGTCGGATGATGTGTCTGTGATATCCGGCGTAGGTTCAGATCGGGGAGCCGGCTCGGTCGGGCTAGGGAATGGCGCTTGAGGTTCAGAAACCTCCGTCGGCTGCGGTTCGGGAACAGGTTCCTGAGCAACCAGAGAGTCCTGGATGCAGGCCCAGAAATCCTGGGCATACTGCGCAATGACATCCGCCTTATCGAGCCCATTCACGGTTCGGCGTGCATTTCTCCAATCCGTTTTTCCTGCGCCGAGATAATGGCCAAGGCCCTTCCCGTCTTTTGAAAAGCTGCCCTCAACCATGCCAATGCACAGGATCCGTGCGCCGATTTCTGGCGTCATGACCAAGTCTGGTTCATCGACCAGATCATTGGTTCCATCCGCGTCGAAGCCCAGCCGTTTCCCCATTTTGAGATAATTGGCTTTCCAGGTCAGCTGGACATAGCCACGGCCATAATAGGCGTGCCCATTCGGGTGCCGGTGCGCATAGGCCGCGCCTTTTCGCTCAAGATTGCGAACGGCTGCAGCATCCGTGCGGGCAAAGGTCTCGCGTACGGGCAGCATGACTGATCCGGTCTCATGCCAGGCCGT
>JALEGE010000045.1 GCA_022760335.1 Hyphomonadaceae bacterium | reverse complement strand
AAGGCGGCCTTCTCCGCCTGACTGAGATTAGGGTCTGACATCACAGCATCCATGATGTCCTGATCGGTCAGGCTGGCCTTGTCGCCATCCACGCAGATTGCCTTGTCGCCCGCTGCGCTTTCGATCACGGCGATGTCAACTTCGGCAAAGTCGACTTCTTCGCAAGTGTCGCGCAATTCGCGGATCGATGCAGTGCCCGCATCGACCATGCTTTCGAAGTCTTCGGAGTCGACGATGGCTTCGATGCGCAGCTCAATGGCTTCCATCTCTTCTTCGAAGGCTTCGAAATGGGCTTCGTATTCCATCTCGAATTGCTCGGCCCAGCGTTCGGCTTCTTCCTCGATCTTCTCGGCATGGATCTCGACACGCTCGGCATGGGCCTCAATACGTGCTTCGAGGTTTTCCAGCATTTCCTCGTCGATCTCGATGCGGATCCTGCTGCCATTTTCAGTCAGCTCGATGATCTGGGTGCCATCGATGACCGTGATGTGCTGATCATCATCACCGACATACTCCATGATATGTGCCATCCGCTCCAGGCCATGCACCTCGATCTGTAGATCCTCCAAAACCGAGAAGTCCATTTCGATGGGGGGGACTGGCGGGATTGGCGGTGTCGGCGGGGTTGGCGGCACGGGCCATTCAATGCCCTCGTGCAGCTGTTCCATCTGGAGTTCCATCTCTTCCATCGGATTGGTCAGCAGCACCATTTGGCGATCACCCATATTCGAGCGGATGATGATTGTTTCACCGCGCTCACCGCCTTCTAGGTCTGGTTCATCGGCGCTTACTGTACTGGCGGTGGCCAGGATGGCGGCGGCACCGGCAGTCAGGGTAAGGGCAAGCGCGAGGCGTTTGCGCGGCCGTGTAGGTGTCTCAGCTTGCAGCATCGCAAAACGGTCCTTGATGGAATGATTCAGGGGCAGGGCGGCGGTAAAGGCCGGTGTCGGGTGAGGCCGCGACTGGCGGATTGCCTTGAGCAACGTGGCGCCATAGTTACGCGGGCTGGTTGTTTTGAGCGCCAGCACATCGGCATCGCAGGCCGCTTCCTGGTCAGCACGGAAAGCCTCAATAGCGCGCCGGGCCAGCGGGTTCATCCACTGGAAGGCGGCCACAAGGTGAGCCAGCTGCAAAGCGAGCAGATCGCCACGTTTTACATGCATGGCTTCATGGGTCAGTGCGATCTGCTGTTCCTCGGGCGTGTAGTCGGTTTCGAACCATGTCGGCACCAGGATCACTGGGCGCAAAATGCCAGTCACCAGGGGAGCCCCGCACAGGAGGCTTGTGCGCACCGGAATGGAACGGCGCAGGCCAACCTGACGCTGAACCGTGGTGGCCATCCGGGCAAGCGCGCCAGTCGCCGGGACAGAGTCATGCCGGATCAGGCGGGCAAAGGTATGCTGGGCCCAGGCCTGGCGGGCGATCATGGCGACAGCGCCAAGCAGGATCATCACACCCAGAAGGCTCAGAACCAGTGAAAGCGAGTTTAGGGATAAAAGGGTACTCGCCACCGGCTCACCTGTTTCGGCACCAACCGCTGTAGCGGCCGAATCGAGCTGTGTTGTAGGGGACGCGGCTGCGGCAGTATCCGGTTTGATGTTCGGAACAGGCGGGCCAGCGACGAGTGTTTGATGGGCCATGGCTTCGACCGGACGGGCCGGTGCCGTGGCGGCTGTTTCAGGACTGGTAAACCAGCTGCGGGGTGACATCCAGGCTGGTAGCGGTGGCATGGCCAGACGGATGAGGGGCAGGGCCCAGAGAGCATAGGCGGCCTTGGCACCAAAGGCCCGCGCGAAACGGCGCCGGGCAAGAAGAACCACCGCGATAAGCAAGGCGACGGAAATGAATGTGGAGATCATGACTTCAGCCTCTCGATGAGGGATTCCAGTTCGGCGATATCGTCTTCGGTCAGCCCGCGGCTATCGGCCAGATGCGCGACCAGCGGGGCAGCGCGGCCAGAAAAGACCTTGTCGACAAATGTCTTGGCCGCGCCGGTTTCATAGTCCGACTGACTGAGATTTGCGGTGTAGAGAAATTTCCGGCCATCGGCCTCGGTCGTGACCGCACCTTTCTCGCACAGGCGCGTCAGAAGGGTCTTCACGGTCTGGCGACTCCAGTCCTTCTGCCCTTCCAGTGCGGTGTGCACCTGGGCGGCAGAGGCCCCGGGGCTGGCCCAGAGCACGCGCATCACGTCAAGTTCTGCATCGGTAATCTGCATCTGCAAGACCTCCATATTTCGACCACGTGTGTAGTCGTATTATCGTCTACATTTGTCGTCAACAAGAATCTCGATCCTGACAGGATTTTCATGAAATCGGGTTTGGACTTGCCAGTGGGCAGACGCGTCCCCACCTTGCGGGCTCGATTTGGAGGAATGCGGCATGATCGACAATCCCGACACGGGTGCCCGCCCGCCCGCATGGACTCGTCTGCGCTTCGAGGCCGAAGCGGCTGCTGCTGACGAGCCCACCCTGGCGAGCTATGTCAACTCGGCCATACTCAGCCATGACTCCCTTTGCCAGGCGCTTTCCTATCATCTGGCGGAGAAGCTTGCGGGTCCGGAAATGGGTGCGCTTCAGGTTCGACGTATCTTTGAGCGTGGCTATGATGCAGACCAAGCGCTGTTCCACGTTGCCGAACAGGATATGTGGGCCGTGCTGGACCGTGACCCTGCCTGCCGTGGACTGCTTCAGCCGTTCCTTTTCTTCAAGGGCTTCCTGGCGTTGCAGACCCAACGCATCGCGCACCATATCTGGGGGCAGGGGCGTGAAACCCTGGCCTTCTATTTCCAGTCACGCGCGAGTGAACTCTTTGGGGTCGATATCCACCCGGCGGTGAGAATGGGCGCGGGCATCATGCTGGACCATGCCACCAATATCACCATTGGCGAAACCGCTGTGGTCGGAGACAACTGCTCTATCCTTCAGGGGGTGACCCTGGGTGGTACGGGCAAGGAAGTCGGCGACCGGCATCCGAAAATCGGGCGCGGCGTTCTGCTTTCTGTGGGCGCGAAAGTACTGGGCAATATCACTGTCGGTGACGAGGCCAAGGTCGCTGCAGGCTCAGTGGTGCTGAAGAATGTGCCCTCGCGCTGCACCGTGGCGGGCGTGCCGGCGAAGATTGTCGGTTGCGAGTGTTCCGAGCCGGCGCGCAGCATGGACCAGGCCATTCCGGAAGATTAAATTTAGTCTGCCCTGGCGCCGACCTTGAGAAAGGCCTCAATGCGGTCGGCTGCCGTCTCCGGGTCGGTCTCACCTGTATCTATGGTGATATCTGCTGTCGGCATGGCGGCTTCGCATTCTGCGAATTGTATCAGGTTGGCCTCAAGTATGGCCGGATCTGTGAGCTTGCCGAATTTTGAGCGGTCGAGATTTGCGATGCGTTTTCGTTGTCCCTGTGCGCAAAGCTTCAGATGTACGAACACCACCTCGCCGCTATGGGCCTCAATGATTTTTGCCACACGATCGGGGAAGTCAGGCGCCACGGAGTTTTCCGGCTGAAACGTGAAGATCATGGACCGGTCTTCTGCGGCGGCGGCTTCGAAGACCTCCATCCAGAAATGCTCCCTCAGACGAATGAATGAGGGACTGGCAAAGGGGAAGACTGCTGCCAGGGCATCCACAATGAGGTGATTATGAAAAAGTGGCAGGCCGGTGCGATAGCTCAGGCGCTGTGCAACTGTAAATTTTCCTGCGGCGGGGGGACCATATATGAAGACGAGGCGCATGATGTCTTTGTAGCCTAATTGCGTCGCGATTGCGACCTTAAGAAAGGCGCTGAGAGTGCATTCTCCTGCTTTCCGAATATGGGACTTCTGGCCGGCTTCGGATGCTGGCGGCAGAGATCATTCATGCGTGCGAAGATTGACGCGCCCGGGTGGCTACCTAGTCTTCAGACGAAGCGATTCCGGGCTGAATTGGGAAGGGTGAATATGCGCGCATGGTTTGAGATTGATCTGTGGAAGCGCGTCATCGCCTTCCTGGTGTTGGGGCTGATTTTCGGTCTCGGCCTGCGCTATGGCCTGGGGGCCGAAGCCGGAGGGGACTTTGCCGAAACCTGGATCGGTTGGATCGGCGATCTCTTTCTGCGTCTCATTCGAATGCTGATCGTGCCGCTGGTCTTCTTCACCCTGGTGTCGGGCATCATTGCCATGGGCGATCCGAAACGGCTTGGCAGCCTGGGCGCGCGCACGCTGGGGCTTTATCTCGGCACAACGGCGATTGCGGTGACGCTGGGTCTGATCATGGCCACCATATTTCAACCTGGCGCCAGCCTCTCGCCGGAGACCTTTGCCGGGGCCGATACAAGCCGTATGCAGGATGTCGCCGAACGCGCAGCCGCCGCTGGGGGCATTGTCGAGCGCCTGCTCGCGATCGTGCCGACCAATCCGGTGGAAGCCTTGGCAAGCGGGAATATCCTGCAGATCATCTTCTTCGCTATCATCTTTGGCGTCGGCATTCTGCTAGCTGGCGATGTCGCCAAGCCTGTCGCGAATTTCTTTGATGGTGCCTCTGAGGCGATGATGAAGGTGACGTTGATCGTCATGGAGGTCGCCCCGATCGGCGTCTTCGGCTTGATGACCACGGTGATGGCCAGGCACGGGTTTGGTGTGCTGCAAAGTCTCGGCACACTGGCGATCGCGCTCTACCTCGCCTGCGCAATCCACATGATCATCACCTATGGTGGCGGGATCATACGCGGCCTCCTTCGCTTGCCCATGCTGACCTTTTTTCGCGGCGTCACGGATGCGCAGGCCGTGGCTTATTCTACCGCCAGTTCTTCGGCCACTTTACCTGTCACCATCACCTGCGCGGAGGAAAATCTTGGCGTTGACAAGGCGATTGCCGGTTCTGTTCTGCCTCTCGGGGCGACGATCAACATGGACGGCACGGCAATCTATATCGGCATGGTCGCAATGTTCGGGGCCCAGGCCATGGGCGTGGATGTCTCGCTCACCCAGTATGTGCTGGTGGCGGTGATGGCGACGCTGGTTTCCATCGGGGCGGCGGGCATTCCCAGTGCCGGTCTTTTCCTGTCAGGGCTCGCCCTGGCCCAGGTCGGTATTCCTGAAGAGCAAGCCTATCTGATTATCGGCTTCATCCTGCCTTTTGACAGGCTTCTCGACATGATGCGTACGCTTACCAATGTTACCGGAGATGCTGCTGTAGCCACTGCAGTTGCCAAGTGGGAAGGCGAGCTCGACGAAGAAATTTTCAGAGCGCGCGACATCTGAGGCGAGTT
>JALEGE010000044.1 GCA_022760335.1 Hyphomonadaceae bacterium | reverse complement strand
GGCCGGCTCCGCGCCGAGATTGATCAGGCCGTCATAGCCGGCGCTGAGGCCATCACTGACAATATCGAAGCGGTCGAAGGAAATCTGCAGTGTTTCCAGCAGGCCGGACACGTTGCCCTCGGCGCGCACACGGCCCAGCGCGGCGAGATTGATCGGCATTTCCACACCCGCGAGCGTCGCCAGCGTGGCCAGATTGCGCCCGTCTACGGTGAAGGCGCCGTCCAGCGCGATCGCTTCGCCCAGCGTGGCGCTGCCATCATAGCTGGCTGCGCCGCCTTCCGTGTCGAGCGCGAAATTCACCGCCGAGACCGCGCCATCGAGCAGGGCCTGGGGCGTGTCGAGGCCAAGATCGATCGAGAACGGTGTGCCCTGGAACAGGCCCTCGGCTTCGGCCTCCAGCGGTGCATCCATGGCGCGTGCGGTGGCGGAAAGATCCAGCTCGGAAATATCGTAATAGGCGCCGGTCACGTCGTCGCTATAGACCAAGCGGGCATTTTGCAGCCGCGCGCGATCTATCCCGGCATCGACGCTGCCGCCGCCTTCGCCGCCTGTGTCTTCTTCCGGCGGGGCCTCGCCGCTGCCAAAGGTCCAGTTCGTCTCGCCATCGGCGCGCCGCTCCAGCATGACATCAGCGTCGACAAAGGCGATCTCAGCCACTTCCACGCGGCTGGCCAGCAGCGGGCCCCATTTCACCACACCGCGCAGCTCGCCGGCCTCGATCATGTTCGCGCGGGAAAAGCCCTCCGGATTGGCGACCTTCACCCCTTCCACGCGCGCGGAAATGCGCGGGAAGATGGACAGGCCCACATTGCCTTCCAGGGTCACTTCGCGGCCCAGCGCCGTGCTGGCCGAGCGCTCGATCTGGCGTTGATACACCTCATTGGGAATGAGGAAGGGCACGATCCCGGCTGCGATCAGTAAAAGGGCCAACACGCCGCCTGCGATCAGAAGAATGCGTTTCATCACCATATCCCTTTCAAGGGCGTTCCTAGTCTTTGAACTTGACAGAAATAGGATGGTTGCACCGGCTCTGACAGTCCTGGCTGTGAAATTGCGGAAAACCGGCTTGACCGCATCGGGCGAGCTATGTACCTAGCCCTTTCCGCCGAGCCCCAAAGGCTTGGCAATCCCATGCGCGGGTGTAGCTCAGTTGGTTAGAGTACCGGCCTGTCACGCCGGGGGTCGCGGGTTCGAGCCCCGTCACTCGCGCCATTTCTCTCGAAATGGTTTCCGTGTAAAGCATTGAAGTTAAACGATATTTTTGATCTCGTTTGCTTCGCTTTGCATAAAATGGCCGGAATCTGTGGACCAAAATGGGACCAGATTGTGGACCAATGGTCGGCGTCATGAAGCGCGTCGACGACAATTCCTACCTCGAACAGCGAGGCCGCGTCTGGTGGTATAACCGCCGTGTGCCGAGTAAGTTCGCGCACCTTGATTCGCGCAAGCGGATCAAGGAATCGCTGGGGACCACTTCAATCGACCAGGCTCGCTACAAGCGCGACTTGCTGGCCGAAGCCGATGACCATTACTGGGCATCGTTGAAGATCGCCGAAGAGGTCGGGCCCTCATCCAGTCGGGAAACTTCGGAGGCCGTTCGTCGCCGCTATCGCATGGCGACCGTCAAGGCGCTGGCGAGCGGCTTCACCTATCAGCCCATCGACCATCTCGCGACTGTTGCGCCGCTTGAAGAGGCGCTGGCACGGCTGCTTGCGGTTCATCAGAACGCAGGGCCCGCCGAAATCCCCAAAGTGCGGGACGCCGAAGCGCTGCTTGGCGGCGCGCCGAAACCGACTGTCAGCGTGTCCGAGGCTTTCGAAGTCTATGTGAACGAGATCGCGTACAACGCGCAGCTGTACAAATCGCCGAACCAACGCGCATCGTGGGAGAAAACTAAGCGAACCTCAGTTCAGTATTTTATCGACTTTGCCGGTGACATTGCCCTTGAGGAGATCACCCGTGACCTCGCGCTCAATTACCAGAAGCACTGGGCCAAACAGGTCAGACCCAAGGATCAGAACGCAAAGCCGGTCGCGCCTAACACCGCTAACCGTCACATCGGCAATATCCGTTCGCTCTATGCCGATTACTTCAAGCACATTGGCGAAGAGGAACGTCCGAACCCCTTCCGCAATATGCACTTCAAGGCGAAGGCGAGAACCGAAGTGCCGCCATTCTCATCCAACTGGGTGCGGGAGAAGATTCTTGCGCCGGGTGCTACCCGTAAATGGCGGCCGGAACTGCAGCTCATTACGCTGATGCTGATCGAGACAGGATGCCGACCGAGTGAGATCATCAACCTACGCGTTGAAGATTTTCACATTGATGAGCCGGTGCCCTACATCTCCATCCGCGCACGGACGGACCGCGAAGTGAAGACCGACACCTCCGAGAGGGACATTCCGCTGGTCGGCATCGCACTCGAAGCGGCAAAGCGCGCGGCGCCGAAAGCCTTTGCCCACTACTACGACAAGGGCGAGCTTTTCTCCGCCAACATGATGAAGAACTTCCGCAATCGCGGCCTGCTGGAGTCGCCCGACCACAAGATCTACTCATTCCGCCACGCCTTCGAGAAACGCATGCAGGAAGCCAATATCGACTACGGCCTGCGATGCCTGCTCATGGGCCACAAGACGACAAGACCCGTCTATGGCGACGGTGGCTCGCTTGAGTATCGGCGTGACGAACTGCTCAAGATCATCCACCCGTTTGATCCTCGGGTGATGGAGTTGTTTGATCGCGAAAATGTACTCTGGGCAGTCGGCGGCTCCGCAAAATCATGAGTCAGGCTTTTGCGCTTTGTGTCGCTCGAGAATGTGCGCAGCAGACGACATCCAGGACAAGTCTGCGCCAAAGGAGGCGGCAATCGCGTGAAGGGCGGATGCGTTTGCGACCAAAAAGCTCCAACATAAATTGATGTACTCGGTTCCGGTTGCAGCCAACGCCCCGCCCGGAATACTTCCCGTGATTGCCGCGCCGCCGAGAGCGGCGCCTGTGAACAAGGCTGCGGTCCCAACTTGCTTTAGAATGAACCGAGTCAGGTTGCCGAACGTGTGTGCGGCGTTCTGATTCGACCGGCCTGGCTGGGGGCCGTGCCCTATCTGCGACGATGCCTGTACAACGAGTTCGCGGACGTCATCGGCAAACAGGCTTCGTGCACTGGCAACGGCATCGGCAAAATCATCCGCGGCCCTTCGCATTGCTTCTGTATCTGATGGCGTCCGTTGATAGGCGGCAGAATTCTCGGCGATCCTGCGTCCTTCCGGGTGGGCCATAATGTAAGCGCGGTTCAGGTCCAGCACAGAGGACAGATGCGCCTCAACACTCAACGGGAATGACGGAAGATAGTCCCGCGCGATCGCTTTTTCGGTTGCCTCACCGACGTTCGCCAGCCGTATGCCGCGAGAATAAACCTGCGAAATAGAAATCGAATCAGCGCTGATGGTAGCGTGATAGCGCTGCACGGCATTCAGAAGATCCGTATGCGCATTCGTTCCATTGAGTTCGTGTAGTAAATCCTGCGTTGCCTCACGTAACTCATCGAGCAAAGGGTTGTTCGCATCCGGCGTCGTCGCATCAGGAGGGATCGCCATATGGATCAGGCCATCACCGCCGACCTCAAACGCTGGCTCAGCAACGGCCTCTGGAAGGCCTTGAATTAAATCTTCAAGGTCGCGCGCGATTGCGGAAACTTCTAAATCATCCGGCTCGTTGTCCTCATACTGATCATAGTCCTCGGCACTTGCGACGGGTGCCCAATCCGTCAATCCGTCAGATTCGATTTCATCGACAGCAGCTTCGATGACGTCGTCGGGCAAGTCTGGGAAGTTCTCAGCCAGTTCCTCGCGTGCATCGTAAGGGCCGCCATAAATCCATTGGTAGCCGCCTTCGGCGCTGATATAGGGTAGCCGCTGGGCCGGATCTTCATAACGCTCAAAGAACCATTCAACCAGCGCGTCTATCTGCGCCTGTCGGTCTTCTTCGTCTATTCTTTCGTCGCCGTCTTCGTCCGGGTCTGGCGGTTCGTGTTCCAGTCCAAACTCAAGGTTGTTCAGCAATTCATGCGGGCCGACATCGGTCTCGCGATAATTTTTTGCGCCTATTGGATATTCCCAAATCGACCAGGTGAGCTGCCCAAGCTCCGGATGTTCAACGACTGCCGAATAGGCTGTTTCCGGTCCCATGCTGCGTTCTTCACTGGAGACGCTTTCGAAGTCGAGCATGTCGGCATCAATCTCATAGACCTGACCGCTCTGAGCGTGACGGATATGTGCGGTTCCATTTACATAGACCATTCATGTTCTCCGTCAGATATAGAATTTGAACGGCTGCTTTCCGCCGCCTCTCGCGCTACCCATAATCAGAACGTCACCGACTTTATTCGCGAATCGGATGGTGACGGGCAGGCCGTCCGAGTAGTTGCAGGCGTTGTAGTTGATTTTCGTCAACGCCAAGATGTCGGACAGCACCGTTTCAATATCCGGTCTTTCGCCGGATGACTTTAGTACAGTCACGTTCAGAGGGTTTGGCGTTTCTGGACCAATGTATGTGTCCAATCTCGGTGCGTAGCCGGATGTCCAGAGGAAGGCGTTATTCTGATCGAGGATCATGGCCGTGCCGCGCAAGGTTGGATACTTTCCGTCCCGGAACAGCTTCACCTGGCCGGTCGTCGTCTTAATTCGAACACCGACGATATTCGTTTCCTTGGGGGCGGCTGCCTCAAAGGCGCGCCATTCTTCGCTCGAAAATCCAGCGCGCCCG
>JALEGE010000043.1 GCA_022760335.1 Hyphomonadaceae bacterium | reverse complement strand
TTCGTTTCGCGATGGATCGCGCTCAGGGCTGTGGCCCAGCACCGGCGTCCGCAAGGCGCGGGGCGCTGCGGCAAAGCCGGTCTATCGAGGCGGAGCGTCCCCCTCTCCCGTCCGCGGGAGAGGGGTTAGGGGTGAGGGCGGGGACCTGCCTACGGGCGCTAACTTTCGGGGAAAGACCGCGGCCCTCACCCTCGGTCGTGCTCGGAGGATCGATTTTATCGATCCTTTGCCCTCGCACCCCGCAACCGGGAGAGGGAGGCGCATGTGGCGGGAGATGTGCTGAATTGGCGAGACTGTAGCTTGCGGCGCGAGCATGTGCTCAACGTCCCGCCCGGCCTGCGCCAGCACGCTGCGCCAATCCTCCTCACCCGCCAGGTGCCGGTCCAGCGCGGCGCGCTCCGGGCTGAGATCCAGATGCACGACGCGGATCCAGCCATACCAGGTGATCTCAATGCTCAGCCCGGCATAACCATGCCCGGCCTCAATCAAGCGCCCGCTCCAGGCCACAAAGGCCCGCAAGGAAACCCACAGCACCGGCCAGAACAGCGGATGCACGCGGGAAAAGGGATCAGCCAGCGCAGTCATGGACGGCAGTGTGCGCCGCCGGCGAGCTCAGTCGGATAGGGCGCGGCCTATTTCCGCCAGACTGCCGCCATGGCCGGGTCTTCTTCCTCGCCGGTATATTTGCGGGTTTCGGCGCGGCCGACCACCATATGGTGGACTTCATCGGGGCCATCGGCCAGGCGCAGCGTGCGCTGATTGGCATACATGCGGGCGAGCGGGGTCCATTGCGAAACGCCGGCGGCGCCGTGCATCTGGATAGCATCGTCGATAATGGCGCAGACCTTTTCCGGCACCATGGCCTTGACCATGGAGATCCAGACGCGCGCCTCGGCATTGCCCAGCACATCCATAGCCTTGGCGGCCTTCAGGACCATCATGCGCATGGCCTCAATCTCGATCCGAGCGCGCGAGACCTTCTCGATATTGCCGCCGAGTTTGATGAGATCGCGCCCGAAAGCCTGGCGTCCCATGCCGCGAATGACCATCAGATCCAGCGCCTTTTCCGCCGCACCGAGCGAGCGCATGCAGTGGTGGATGCGGCCAGGACCAAGGCGCAGCTGGCTGATCTCGAAGCCGCGGCCTTCGCCGAGCAGCATGTTTTCCTTCGGCACGCGCACATTGTCGAACACGATGTGCATGTGGCCGTGCGGGGCGTCATAATCGCCGAACACCTGCATGCCGCCGAGGATTTTCACGCCGGGCGTGTCGACAGGCACCAGGATCTGGGACTGCTGTTTGTGCGGGGCGGCATCGGGGCTGGTCTTGACCATGGTGATCATGATCTTGCAGCGCGGATCGCCGGCGCCGGAGATGTAGAATTTCTCGCCATTGATGACCCACTCATCGCCTTCAAGCACGGCAGATGTGGAGACATTCTTGGCGTCCGATGAGGGAATGCCCGGCTCGGTCATGGCAAAGGCCGAGCGGATCTTGCCTTCCAGCAGTGGCTTTAGCCATTGCTCTTTCTGCGCGGGCGTGCCGACGCGCTCGAGCACTTCCATATTGCCCGTGTCTGGCGCGGAGCAGTTCATAGTTTCCGAGGCGAGCGAGTTCTTCCCCAGTTCGGCTGCGATATAGGCATAGTCGAGATTTTTCAGGCCCTCACCAGTTTCGGCATCGGGCAGAAAGAAATTCCACAGGCCCTGCTTGCGGGCTTCTTCCTTGGCCTCTTCCAGCAGCTCCAGCTGGCCGGGGGCATAAGACCAGATATCGGTTTTCTTCTCATCCAGAGCGTGGAACTTTTCCGACATGGGGTCGACCACCTCGGCGATGAAGCGCTTCACATGATCGTATAGCGGGCGCGCCTGTTCGGACATGCGCAGGTCGAACAGGTCGTCATTCAACCCGCTGGTGCTTGAATCTGATTGGGGCATTTGGAGCGTCTCCCGATTGCGGACTTATTTGTTTTCCTTGTCTCCAAGGTACGGCCCGCTCGAGAGCTTGTAAAACGCAAACCGCCACACCGGACGCGACGTCAGGGGGTAAAAAGTGACGGGGTCTGAAGGCTATGTGGTCGCCAGTTACCCATCGGCGCGGGCTACAGAGCGCTTCAGGATCCAGACATTCGGCAACCAGCCTTCAACAGGCGACTCCTTGTTGCCATCGCCTGTGACGAAAACATCCTGGCAGCCTCGCTTGCCTTCCATCGCTGCCTTTGCGTCCTGAAGCGTCGCCGTGCGTTTGATGAAAACCGTTGTGTCCTGAATGTACCGCTGGACATGCTCATCATCCAGGAAGTCCTGGATGGTCATCTTGTCGGGATCTTCCCCCTTAGCCCGCTTTTCGGCCTCGAACCTGTAAATCACGCTCTCATGGGCGATATGCTGGAAAATGTAGTTCCCCTTGTCCTGCTTGAACATGGGCGCACGGGTAAATCCAGGCTTCTGGACCACCTCCCGCAGGCGCGCGAAGGGCGTGGTGATCTGACCATTCCCATCATAGCTCAGCACCACTTTCTCAATTTCCGCCAGAGGGATCATGTCCTTTGTAACGTCAATCGCCTGGAGTCTGTCAGCAAGGCGTGGAACGCCCTGTGTGGCCTCGATTACCTGATCACCCCGCGCCTTCGCGGCCCGATCGGAGAAATAGTAACCCAGCACCACACCAATCCATCCAGATACAATCGGCAAGGTTGTGAGGAACAAATCCGTGGGCAGGAAGTTGTCATAGTACTCTTCAAGTTGAACGTCCGTGATGGGCCGACCAAACACTCGACCAATATGCGGCAACGCCCACAGAACGACGCAGACCGCCACGAAGGTCGAGATAAAGAAGAAGGAGGCCTTGAAAACGAGCTTGCTCAGTTCATCCCGATAGGTGCGTCCATCCTCGGCCAGTTTGGCCTCATCTTCCTTATCGCTCTCACCCTGCTTCTCATCGCGTGCTGACATCACCTTACCCCCAACCAGCATTCAACCTCAGGTTAGACGCCTGGCGAGCCCTTTGCAAATCCAAAAATCGCGCAGACTTGACCGTCTCCGAATCGGTCTAAAGAGCCGTTATGACCAGTCTCGCTGCCCTCATCATTCTGTCTGCCAGTGCCGTAACCGCCTTCATTTCCGGCATTTTCGGCATGGCTGGCGGGATCATCCTGATGGGCGTTCTGATCGCCCTGCCCTCGGTCAGCGTGGCCGAGGCGATGATCATTCACGGCGCGATCCAGATGGTGGCCAATGGCTGGCGCGCCTTCCTCTTGCGCGAACATATCGACTGGACCGCGATGCGCCGCTACAGCCTCGGCGCGCTGATCGGCGTCGGCGGGCTGTTCGCCGTCACCTGGCAACCTGACAAACAGCAAGTCTATCTCCTGCTTGGCCTCGCGCCACTGCTGATCTGGCTACCGAAAGAGCGCATGCATCTCGATATCAAGCGCCGGCCGGATGCCGTGATCGCTGGCATTCTGGTGCAGGGTCTCAACACGCTCGCCGGCGTCGCCGGGCCACTCCTGGACCTCTTTTTCGTGCGCGCAGAGATGGACCGCAAGGAGATCGTCGCCACCAAGTCCATGACCCAGATGCTAAGCCATATCATCAAGATCGGCTTCTGGAGCGTGCCGGTGGTGAGCGCGGCAGGCTGGGCCGCCCTTCCCCCCATCTGGTTCCTGGCTGCCGCGATCCCAATCGCCATGACCGGCACCTGGCTCGGCGGTCGCGTCCTGGCCATCATGTCAGACGTGAACTTCAAGGCCTGGATGAAATACCTCGTCACAGCCATCGGCCTGGTCATGTTGCTCCGTGCAGCGGCGGTATATTGAGGCTGCCCCTAAAGAGCCCTCACCAAACCAGTAAAACATGGACTCCGGCGCCTGTTTTCGGCATTCTCCTG